>CAMTWS010000188.1:0-9921 GCA_947085485.1 uncultured Prolixibacteraceae bacterium | reverse complement strand
CAGATCGAAAAATATCGTGGCATCGGGAATGTACTTCTTCCGTTCAAGGCCGTCAAATCCCCCGTAATTATAATCCCCGGTCAATGCAGCCCGCGTATATTTTGCCTCTGCTCCTGTAAATGCACGTGCTGATGCAAGTTCTGCAAGCTCTTCTTTGTTTTCGATGCGGCTGCACCAACGACAGGCCTCAACCATTGCTTTTATCAACGAGCGGTATGTTTTGGGATATTTTTCAATAAAATCTTCCATTACTCCCAGTAACCTGTCGGGATGTCCGCTCCACAGTTCCCTTCCGTGGGCAAAAGTAAATCCGACCCCTTCGTTGCCGCTGATGGCCCGCGTGTTCCAGGGCTCGGCCACCATATACATATCCATGGCGCCTATGCGCATGTTTGATACCATTTGCGGAGGTGGAATAATCATTATCCGGAAATCCCTCACAACATTCATTTTGCACAAGTAAAGAAGATTACGGACAAGGTACTCGTAGATGGACGAACTGAGCACAACTGCTACGTTGCGCTGGGAACCGGGCAACGATTGAAAGTAGGATCGTATGTCTTTCCCCATTCGTTCCAAATCGCCCTGGTATTCGTGTAAAGGACGTACACCGGCTTCCCACATGCCCCGGCTCATGGTAATAGCGTTGCCATGGCGGTGGATGGTCATGCCTGCACACAATTTTGCGGGTACGGCGCCTTCAGCTCCTAATCTGGCATTAATTACAGCACCCGAAACAACAGGCGCAGCGTCAAGCCGCCCGAAAATGACTCCGTCACGTGAAGCTGCCCAACCTGACTCCCTGCTTAATGTTACTTTTAGTCCGTATTTTTTGAAAAACCCTTGTGTATATGCCACTGCAAATGGCAGGCAATCGTTGACCGGTACGTAACCTATGGTCAGTTCCGGTTTTTCCAGGCTTTCAGGGGCAACCACCGGTTCTATATCGTCCGGTTCCCTGATGAGCGAAACGGCAGAACCGCCCGACAAACTGCATGCGCCCAATAGTCCCACAGCCAGTGCCCCGCCTGCCAGCTTGAGAAAATCCCTTCTGTAATAATCCCTGTAAATCAATCCAGCTAAATTTGATAATCGAAGTTCAATACATGTTGAATTTTCCGGATCAGCCAGTCAAGGGCCAACCCTGTAAACCCAATAACGGCTATGGCCAGCATAACAGAGCTTAAATTGAGCCTGTTCCATTCGTCCCAGACGAAGAATCCGATTCCGCGTCCTCCCGTAAGCATTTCCACGGCAACAATTACCAGCCAGGCTATTCCCAGACTGATGCGCAGCCCGGTAAATATGTATGGTAAACTTGCAGGAAGGATAATCTTAAAAATCTGTTTCCATCTTGGCATTTCCAGTACCCTGGCCACATTGAGGAAGTCTTTGTTGACTCCTGAAACACCTTCGGCAGTATTGATTACGGTAGGCCAGAGTGAAGTAATAAAAATCACAAATATGGCGGAAGGGTTTGCCAGGTTGAATACTGCCAAAGCAACTGGCAACCATGCTACCGGAGAAACAGGTCGTAATATTTGCACCAGTGGATTGAAAATCCGGTGGGCTTTTTTGGATAAACCCATCATAAAACCAAGCGGTATAGCAAACAGGCTGCCCAAGATAAAGCCGGTCAGCACCCTTCTTAAACTTTCCAATAATAAAAATCCGATACCCACGTCACCTGGCCCCCGGACATAAAACGGATTAAGAATAAAGTCAATGTTGGCTTTCAACGCTTCAAGCGGCGTTGGCATTAATTGGGTTATGTATTTGGCAACCAGCCACCATAACGCAATAAGGAAAACAAAACCCCAAAGAGGGTAAAATATTTTGCTAAATGCTTTCATAATGTTTTCTCATTGTGATAATCCAAGAATTGCAAAGTTACAACTTTCCCCGGCTGCAAATTTGCAATTGGAACACAGTGACCGGAAATTGGAATAAGAAAGGGAGAACTTGTAATCAAATTCAGATGTTAACTTTTTGCAGGAACTCTTTCCGGTTTAGGTATAATTCAACAATCATTATATTTAATCTATGGGTCCCTCGGACTCTCCTTTATGTCCTCTGTTTTAAACATATTCATGCATTCATGCATTTCTTCGCCTTCTTTTATTACACCTTTACCGCCAGCTTCTTTTCCGGTGTGCAGGTAATTTCGCTTCCTGGTTGGCGCAGATTTGTAATCCTTGCCTTTTTAAATCCTAATATCTAACTAAAGCAGGCAGCGACAGAGTCGCGATCCGTCAGCTAACGGATTGTTGAAAAATGCTATTGGCGTTATCAAAGGTGCAGCGCACCGCAATATCTTTTAGGTTGCGGTATCCTGCACCTTACTTTTATCATTCAAATCTCATTCTATAAATATTTGGGTGTGCCTTTCTGCCACAGCTAACTTGTACCCACAAATATATATTTGAAAAATGCAAGAAAATAAGAAATAAGAAATAACGAATGAAAAAGGGTATAATACCGAAGGGACTTATTATTAACCCCAATTAAAAACTGCATGGGACTATTTATATAACACCAAAACAGTTTATACCAGATAGAAAGATTAAATGGATGCAGTTTAATGGAGAATAATAGAAGCACGGTTTGCAAATCCGCGCTAACAGGATTTAGGATTTTTCTGATGACAAATGACCAGTGACAATTTCTTCCCTTTTTTCCATTCTCGCATTCATGCATTCATGCATTCTCGCATTCATTCATTCACGCATTTCTTCGCCTTCGGCTATTCCACTTTCACCACCAGCTTTTGCAGCGGATCGCATGTAAGTTCGCTTTCCGGCGTCCATTTCAGGTGTACGTTCATTCCCAAAACATCTTCCGAAAAGGTATTGTTTGAGATCGATGCATTTTTACACGCTTCAAAAGAGAAAGTATATTTGCGCCGGTGGTAAGGTTCGAACCGGGTACTGCGGGTAACCGTGTTGTTGCTGTATGAAATCCCATCAACCGACCGCGCAAAAAGAACAGGAAAATCAAACGGGTGAAACCGGTTGTTTTCGATGCGGATATTTTTGTGAAACGGGGGAGTGGTTGCGTTTAAAACCGGAATTTCGGGATAAATAGAAATAATTCCTTCACAGAATTGGTATGAACTTGTATTGCACAATTCGGTGAAAACATTGTTTTTGATGAGCACATCGGTAACCGCGCCCGATTCGAACCAGTTGTTGGCGTCGCCGGCAATGAGGATGGCGCTGCCGCTCGACTCAAAAATATTGTTTTCAATCACCACTTTCCCTGGAGTTGAAACCAACAGTCCCCGTGCCCGGCAACTTTTAAAATGTGAATTGGTGACCAGCAAATCGGGGCTCCGGGAAATGTTCTCCAAAGCGTCGTTTACTTCCAATCCTTTTGGAACAGCAATTTTGAAAATCAGCAGGAAAGTTTCGTTATCAATCGGTTTGAAACGTTCAATTTCGCCTGTACCTATCGATTTCATAGCAGAGTTTTCTATAAAACTGATTTTGTCGCCGGGGCGCCCCCAGTTTAAACCAACGCTTTGGTGGTGCATAAACCTGCATTTTAACTGCTTGTCACTAACAATTTCAACCACTTTAACGCTTGTTCCGTGTACATTTACCGGGTCGTCCATCAACCCGGCAAATTCACATTCGTTGATGGTAATTTGTCCCTTGCAGTTCGAAATCTGAATCCCATCATCGCCTCCGCCGAAGTACCTGTTTTTAGCTTTGTTCGGAATTGCCCTGAACCGGTTAAAAGTTAAATCTTCGCTAAACTGGGCAAGAATTCCCAGGCCGGTGGCGTGATACAGGTTCACGTTTTCTATTTTAATTTTGTTTGAATTCTGAATAAAAATACCTGAGTGAATCCGTTCAGCATGGCGCATAATCAGAAAGTTTCCGACAGCAGGTTTTCGTAAAAACGGGAAATTGATTTGAACAGTGCCCGGAAGGATATTTTCGGCTAAATAGTTTTCCCAGCCTTTGCCCAAACAACCCCAATCTCCGGTTTGCGGAACAATAAAACGCCCGTTACGGTCGAATTCCATCGTGCTTTTCCATGGGTTCAGGTTTTCTTTTGAAGCGCCAAAAAACAGTTTGCCTTCTTCGATACGGAAAGGCGATTCCTTTAAATTGATACTCACCCGTATCGATTTTTCCTTTACCTCAAGTACCTGGGCTTGTGCAATTAATGGCTGCTCCCAGTCGATATTGATATTTCGGAGAACCACATTTTTACAATTGTCGAAAGTAAAAGGCTGCATTTGTTCATGAAAAATCAGGGAGCTGCCGTTTCCTTCGATAATCAGGTTACTCATATTTTCGAACAGAAAAGCGCAGTTTCGTGGATTTACATCGGTGGTATTCGACTCAAAATAATTGCGTTTGTTGCTCTGTTCGGGATAAAAATGGTATTCTCCACGGGTAAAAACAAGAACGGTAGGTTTGCCAGGTTCGATTGTTTTTATCGCTTCGTTGATAAACTTGTTGCAATCTTTCTTTTTTGTGTTTCTCAGCCCGAAATCTTTCAGGTAAATAAAAGTGGTGTCGGCTTTTACAGTTTGAAAACCGGGTTCAGGTTTGGGTTGGGGAGTGAAAATTTCAGTTATTAGAAGAACGAGGAAAAAGATTGATGCGGGAAAAAATATTTTCATTGGTTTTCGATTATTGAAATTTCGGTTTCTGTTAAATTGTAGAGTTGGTAAACGAGTTGGTTAATTTTATTTTCACAATAATCAATCTTGCTTTCAATTAATTCAACCTTTGAATGAAGTTTAACTAATGTTTTCTCTGAAATTAATTGAATTAGGAGGCCTACAAGTTTAATAATTTCTGATTGTTTTTGAGACTCTTGAATATTTCCTGTATTAATAGTTTTAACAGGGAATTTTTTACAGTTCTGTATTAATATTTTTTGAAATAAATTTTTCGAAAGGTCTAAGTATTTATGATTGTGATAAAAGTTAATAAGATTGGAGTTTAGCAAAGCCAGCAAATAAAATGTATTTAACTTATTCTCATCTGTTGAAATCAGGTTAAAAATTGACTGAGTGTTATAAAGTTCTGATTCAGTATATCCGGCAAAAATTCTTAATGGATTACCACTAACTATCTGTCTAATCAAAATTCTTGGAGATTTAAAAAAACGTTGTTCCCTTGGTGCCCCAAGCCATTTTCCGTAACTGATATATTCTTTCTGACCCCAAACAACAGAATAACGTTTTATATCTGCACCTTCAAGAAGTGGTTTAAAAGAACTATCTTTTTGAAATGTTGAATGAAATACCCTCTCCTTTATTTGTTTTTGAGTGTGTCCCTTGTATTTATCATACGGAGTAAGGCCTAATGTAAAATCGCAAAGTGAAACAAGTTCTGTTTTATTCCTTTCAATTTTCTTTAAAAGTTCTATTTCTTCATTTTTACTAAAAATATCAAAAACAGAAAATTCATTTTTCAGCCAATCCTTAGAATTAATCAATTTTCTTTCTTTCCAATTTATATTTGATATCTCACTAATGGTGTCGTTTCTATCATATAGGATACATTCTGTTTTTTCTATTGACTTTGAAATGCTTAAAATAATAGTTTCAGCCTTAACATTTTGAAAAGTATTATCAGGTAACCTAACGATTGTAGGGACTGAATAACTGTTTAAAATGAGGTTACGTATTTTTTGATAAGAACTTTGATATAAAATTGAATTGGGAATAATAAATCCTAAAATTCCATCTTTTGATAGAATTCTTAATCCCTGTTCTATAAAAATTGAATAGAGATTTATTCGATTTTCGGTTGTATTAAATTTATCAAAGTAATATTTTATCAATTCTCCTGGATGACCTTTAATATCCACCCAAGGTGGATTGCCAATTACAATATCAAAACCAGTAAATTCCGAATATATTGAACTAGGTTCTTCGATGTGATTGATTTGTGATTCAAGCAAGCTGGCATATTCCAAAGCCTTCGATGCATGAAATTTCGTTTTATCTGCCAGTTTTTTTAGATTCTCTTTTTCATCTTTAACATGGTTTTTTTTGAATACTCCGGGAAATGCTTTCAGCCAATTAAAAGGCTTTATTTTTTTCTGGTCACCAAAATCAATAACCGAATCATAAAAGTCTGTATCCACCAAGCTGTTTCCCCATTTTATATTTTCGTCGAGGGTTGGTAAAATCCTGTCGTGCCATAGTTTTTGTTGCTGCTCGATGGTTGTTGCTGTTTCGCCTTCCAAACATTTGAGCAAAAGGCTCAGTTTAGTCACTTCAACGGCGTTTACATCAATGTCAACCCCATAAATATTATTTAGCAAAATCCGCTTTTTCTCGGCGGCAGTGAGGTTTCCCTGCGGTGTTACCGGACTGTCTTTTTTACCAACTTTTGTTCCGTTACCGGTGTAGTAATTTTTATGAAAGTCCAATAAAAACTGGTAGGCGCCAATTAAGAAACTACCGCTGCCACAGGCCGGGTCGCATATTTTAAGGTCCGAAATCTGTTTTGGTGTTTTTCCCTCAACCAATTTTCCAACCGTGTTTTTTACAATATAATCGACAATATACTGAGGCGTGTAATAAACCCCGCCCGCCTTTCGAACTTCTGGTTTTTCCTCAATTTTTGCGTGGTGTGCCTTATCAATTTTTATCTGTTTGCCTAAAAACTGTTCGTAGGCGCTGCCCAAAATCTCAACCGGAATTTGCGAAAACTCATACGGACAGGGATAATACATTTCATTAACAATGGTCTTAATAACTTTATTGTCAATATGCAATGTTTCCGAAATTGTATCTTTTTTGAAGTCGAATAAACCTGAATTGTACTTTTCATCGGCTTTTTTGAAGATGTAAAACAAATTCTGATACGCATCGCCTTTTTGATTTACAGCTAATTTTAGTTGTCCATGTTGTTCAACTCTGCGATCTTCGGCAATTCTTAAAAAGATTAACCTGTCGATTGTCAGTTGAACGACATAATTGATTTCGTCTTCGTCAAGTTCCTTGTTCTTCAAACTGATGCTTGTTGCCAGGTAAGTTCTCCATGAATCGAGCGAAGCCAAAAATTCTTTATCAACTGTTGCCGTTCCTTTTTTAAAGGTATCGCTTTTAATATATCGGTCGAAACTTCCTTTTAAAACCTGTTCTTTCGAAAAAGTATTCCACAGGTATTCAAACTCTTTAATGTAATCTTTAAAGATGATGTATTTAATACGGGCAATTCCGGCCTTGTCGGTTGATATTGGTTTTTTTGTACAATCATAAACTGCAAATTCCCCAAAATCAGTAATAATACTGATTGCCAGTTTTGCACTCCAGCCATAACGCCTTATTTGGAAAGCAACCGAAGTATCGTCTTTAATGTAAACACTGGGTTTTTTGGCTTCCACAAAAAATAGTTTTTGCCCGCCCGATAATCTGAATGAGTAATCAGGCGCTTTGTTACCCTTGTCAGTCTTAACCCTGTCTTCGTGAATTACTTCGCGGTAAGCTTCCGCATATCCTTCCGAATTGTCAACATCCCAACCCAAAGCTTTGAATAAGGGGTCAATAAAATCCCTTCGGGTGAGGGTTTCATTGTAATCCGATTGCTTGTACGAATCATACTGCAAGTTAAACCGTTCAACCAAATTCTGTATTGTATTGTAAGCTTCTTCTTTTGTACTCATGTTGATAAAAAGTTTCACAATTTACCAATTTATCATTAATGAAGCTTTCAGGTTGCAAAAAAAAGTATTCTGAAAATAAATCCAATTTGAAACAAGGATGGCATCCCTTTAATCTTAAACTTAGAGGGATGCCAACCTTAATACAACAACTAATTCTTTTTAATCCGGGTTGCTTTTGTCTGAGCATCTTTTTCCATTGCATCCAAATACAGCTTCAGAAATTTCTGATTGTTTTCGTCGCTGTCGCCATATTTTGTGCGCAGTTCGGCCAGTTTTTCGTGCATCATTTCCTGAACATCGGCAAAGGCGGGGTCGTTGTAAATGTTTTTCATTTCGTGCGGGTCGGTTTGCAAATCGTACATTTCCCATTCGTCAATGTCGTAGTAAAAGTGCATCAGTTTGTAACGGTAGGTGGCAATTCCGTAATGCCGTTTTACCATGTGTACCGCCGGATATTCGTAGTAGGTATAGTAAACTGCCTCGCGCCATTCACCCGTTTCGCCACTTACTAATTTTCTGAACGATTCTCCCTGCATCTCTTTCGGAATTTTGATGCCGGCATAATCGAGGAATGTTGGGGCTAAATCCAGATTTTGCACTAATTTATCAATTTTAGTTCCGGGTTTAATTTCTTTTGGAAAGCGCATTAAAAGCGGTGTGCGGAACGATTCCTCGTACATAAACCGTTTATCGAACCAGCCATGTTCGCCCAAATAAAAACCCTGGTCGGAAGTGTAAATAACAATAGTATTTTCGGCTAAACCGGCTTCTTCCAGATAATCCAAAACTTCGCCCACGCCATCGTCAACCGATTTAATGCACCGCAGGTAATCTTTAATGTAGCGGTTGTATTTCCAAATGGCGAGTTCCTTTCCCTGTAATTTTTTTGCCAGAAATTCCTGGTTTTCGCTTTCATAAGCTGCCATCCAATCGGTGCGTTGCTTTTCGTTCATCCTTTTTAAATCGCGACTGAATTCGGTACTGTCGCCATTTGGATCGACAATCAATTTAAAATCATGCCCCCACATGGCATGGCCGTCTATTTTCATCTCCTGTTCTTTGGCAGCTCTTCCACGCCCGGAGTAATCATCGAAATAATTTGCAGGAGGAGTGAAGGAAACTGAGTCGTAAAGGTTAAGGTATTTTTGCGCGGGCAACCAGTTGCGGTGCGGCGCTTTCTGGTGGTAAAGGGCGCAGAATGGCTTGTTTGGGTCGCGTTTGTTTTTCAGCCAGTCGAGCATGGTTTCGGTTATAATTTCGGTGCAGTAACCTTCTTTCTGTACTTTCTCGCCATTAATTAAAAAATCGGGATTGTAATATTCTCCCTGTCCGGGCAGTACCATCGAAAAATCGAAACCCTGTGGAATCCCATCGAGGTGGATTTTTCCAATCATCGCAGTCTGGTATCCGTTGGACTGCATCAGTTTCGGAAAATTGGGCTGATTCCAGTCGAATGGCATCAGGTTATCTACTTTTCCATTAACAAAACTGTGTTTTCCGGTGAGCAGCACCGCCCGGCTGGGAGCACAGATTGAGTTGGATACACAAGCCCGTGTAAAAATGGCGCCTTCAGTGGCAAGTCTGTCGATATTGGGGGTTTCATTCAGTCCAGAACCGTAGGCGCTGATGGCCTGGAATGCATGGTCATCGCTCATTATATAAAGAATGTTGGGACGTTGAGTCGACTGTTTTTGTGGTTGACTGCAACCAAGTAAACCGGCAAAAGCTAATAAAATGAAAATAAAATGAGTTAGATTTCGGTTCATGATGTTTTTATATTTTGAAAATTATGACTGAAAAATGATTGCAATTATACTAAAAAGAAAGTTGAATATGTAAATAATTTGGTATAATCTTCGTTCTTTAACAATGCATTTCATACAAAAAGAATCCTCCCCTGACAAAATCATTTTCAAATTTTAAGTGGAAACATTGAGTGCCTTTAAAGTAATAAAAGACATATAAGTCTTGCTATATATTTTTAGCAATAATTAAAACTTATTAAAATATTTTAATAATTATTTGGAACTTATTATAATATTGTTTTAAATTGCGGAACTTATTTTTTATAGAAAATTCGTTGATATGATTTTTTCAGAGGATATAAAAAGGCAAAATCTAAACGGTAACGAGCTTAAAAAGTACCGGCAAAAAAAGAAGATTTTAAATCTTTTATATCATCACAATTCATTATCAGGTTCTGTAATTAGCAATCAAATAGGTGTTAGCCTGCCTACCGCTTTAGCAATACTCAACGAATTGACCGAAATGAATTTTGTT
>CAMTWS010000187.1:0-31914 GCA_947085485.1 uncultured Prolixibacteraceae bacterium | reverse complement strand
TGGCGATGTTACTCATGTGGCTCACGGTGTCGGAAAGAATTGCTTCATTCAGCGGACAGGCTTCCGGTACATTTCCTTTCACAATATCAACAAAAAGCTGCCCCATGGTATTGTTTTCGCCTGCAAGCGTGCTGTTGCTGTTCCTGGGAAATTTGCTGTCGTTGAGTTTTGCATTAAGTTCAGGAATATCGGATGCAGCCGAGTTCCTGCCCAGCGAAATCCAACCTTTCGAACCATAAAAAGTGGTACCGTTCCCATCCTTTAAAGTCAGGTAATTGAGCATTCCTGAACTGTTTGCCCCGTCTGTGTCCATGAAATGGAGTTTTACCCCCGACTCGTATTCAATATGCACATCCCAGGCTCTGATGTTGTTGTACATTCCGCCGGGCTGCCAGAAACCGCCCGTTCCCTCGCATGTATATTTTCCATTCAGTTTTTCCTTTAATCCCCAAATCATCACATCGAGCGGGTGAGCACCCCAGCCTGCAAGGAAACCAATACTGTAATCCCATTGAAACCACGAACTGTTGTTGGTAACCCGGTCAGGGCAGTACGGATTCAATGGCGCCGGGCCTGTCCAGCGGTCATAATCAAAGGTTTCGGGAACAGGAACTTCGTTGCAAACAGGCGATTCAACAGGGTTATACCCTGGCGCCCAAACCTCGATGCGGTCAATTTCGCCAACTGCACCTTCTTTTACCATCTGAATACCCAATTTCATGTGTTCCAGGGTTCGTTGCTGTGTTCCGTAATGAAACCTGACATTGTTGGCAGCCAGTTCTTTTTCAAGGATTTTGAAATCAGGATAACTTAATCCGAGCGGTTTGGCCAGCATGATATGTTTTCCGGCACGGGCGGCTTTAATCGCCAGCGGAACATGCCAGTGGTCGGGTGTTGTGATGTGCACAGCATCGATATCTGTCCGTGAAAGAATATCTTCAAATTTCAGATAAGCTTTGCATTTGGGCGCTTTTACCAAAAGTTTTTTATAATGAGCGTTAATGTGACTTGCAACATTTTTGCGGCGATCCTGAAATGGGTCGCACGAAGCCACCTGATAAGAGCTTTCCAAAGGCAAAAAATAATCCAATAATTCATCCTGGCCGCGCGAACCTACCCCAATATGAGCTATTAAAATCCGATCGTTGGCGCCTTTTGCACACGACGATAAAATAGTTGGAACAGCAATTGTTCCGGCAACTCCCACCCATGTGGTTCGAATAAAATTTCTTCTCGACAGATTTTCGTTCATAGTTATTGATTTTTAGTTATTTGATTTTAGTTTTTGCCTTTTTCGAAACTTTTCCGGTGGCAGCCCACTCAACACCATTTTGTAAAAGGGTTTGTGAACCGGAACTCTCCATCGCTTTTATGTCGTGCCCCAGAATGGTGTGAAAAATCCTGCCTTTTCCATATTTGCCGACCATGATGGCAGGTTGTGCTTTTATTCCTTTTTCAGTAATATCCTGGTTCGAAGCCGTTCCCAGAACTACAAATTTTGGATTTAATGCGGCATTTACCCACAGTTCATCGAAAACAGTAAAATCGGAAATGCCGGCGGTAACCGGATGTTTTTGATTGTTAATACGGACGATTATTCCCGATCTTTTCCCATGCCACGTGGTATCCATTAACCAGGCGGCAGTGCTTATTTCCTGAAATTCGGGCCACTTGTAAAATGCTGATGATGAAGCATGAAAAGTGACAAATCCTCCACCGTTTTTTATGAATTGAAGGAGGGCATTTTCGGTTTCGGCGGGCCAGCGTAAATCATTTACAGGCCAGGAGTTCCAGTTACTTAAAACTACATCACATTTTTGAAAGTCGGCCATTTTCAAGGTGTCCGGTTTATCGGTGACAAACACGGTAAAAAGTCCGGATTGCAATAACATCTTTTCGATAAATGGAGTGGTTTTCTGCCACTCGTGGTTGTTGCGGCCGCTTAATATTAAAACCCGGATCATTCGAAAGTCATTTGAATAGAGGTGAGAGTTTATCAGAAACAAGCAAATAATTGGCAGAATCAGGTATTTTTTCATTCGTTTAAAGTTATCTCCAAACTTACAAATTTTTTAATTCATCAATTTCCTTAAACTCCAAAACGTTTTGTTGACTTTTCTTATTTTTTAAACTCTACCTTCAATGTTACCACCTCCCAGTCAGGTAATTTCGATGGTTTAGTGATAACAAGTGCATCTGCCTGCTGGTTCCATTTCAGTTTTTCTTTGCTGCCGAGGATTTTAACTGAGGCTACCTGCTTTCCGCATATTTTTGAGTCTTTTCCAAGCGAATTAATTTTGATGTTACCTACAGGAGTCTTCATGCAAAACGCATACAAAGTTTCGCCTTTGGTGCTAAAACGAATGTCGTTTGAATCGTAAGGACGAACATCTTTTACACCGCCAAACACGCCTTTTTCCTGGTTTGTTGTGGAAGGACCTTCTCCATAAATTTTCCACGGGCGGGTTCCGTAAATTGCTTCACCGTTTTCAGGAATCCAATCAGCAATTATATTCAGAATATCCAAAACATCCTGTTCCAAATCGCCTTCGGGAGTTTGAACCACATTGAGCAGCAGGTTCCCGTTTTTACTGACAATGTCAACCAGCATTTGAATTACCTCGGTGCCGGTCATGTATTTCTGTCCGGTGCGGTAATACCAGTCGCCGATCGAAGTATCTGTCTGCCAGGGATCAACACTGATTGAATCCATGGCGCCACGTTCAATATCCATTACCCATCTTCCTTTCGAAACTGAATGTTTACAAGTATAAACCGCATCTGATTTCCCACCATTTTTTGCAAGGTACTGATTATAAAAATGCGAAACCATGGTACGTCCCACTTCGCCAAAAGGCAGTTCACTATCTGAATAAACCAGGTCGGGCTGGTACATATCGATTAATTCTGTGATACAGGCTAACCAGTTTTTCTGATTTTCAGGGTCTTTAGTCAACCAGCCTTTGTCATCGTCAGCCGTTTTTGGATGATACAAATCCTGGTATTCCAGATTGGCGCCATCATAAGGAACTCCGGCCATCGGCCCGGTTTTGTCGGCGCCGCGACTTGGCTGAAACCAGGTATAGCTTGCGCCCAGATGTTCAGATACCCCAAACCGAAGCCCCTCTTTTTTGGCCGCTTTCTGCCAAAGTCCGACAACATCTTTTTTTGGCCCCATATCAACTGAATTCCAGGGGTGAATTTTCGAATCCCACAAAAAGAAATTATCGTGGTGGGTAGCCATGCTTACAAAGTATTTTGCCCCTACCCTTTTGTAGAGTTTCATCAATTCTTCCGGGTTCCAGCGTTCGGCTTTCCAGAGTGGGATAATATCCTTGTAACCGAATTTTGAAGGATGGCCATAATTTTTAACATGATACTGGTATTCCCTGCTCGAATTACCGGTTGGTTGATTGGTTTTGCGGTCGAGAATATCCGATTCGTACATTTTGCGGGCATACCAGTCGCCTTGTCGTGGAACGGCTTGCGGCCCCCAATGCGACCAGATACCAAACTTGGCGTCACGAAACCAGTCGGGGTATTTGTATTGTTTAAACGACTCGATTTCGGATGTGAACTTTTGTGCTGACAAAGGTCGATTTTGGGCAATGCACGCGATTGAAATCAGCGTGATAATAAACCCGATTTTTTTGATTCTTTTCATTTTATATTGATTTTAATTTTAGAGTAAGGTTTGATTTTTACTGCCAACTACCACCTGCCACTAAATACTTTGCCTTCTCCTCTGCCTTTGCCTTTCCTACTTTGTCAGTTCAATATTTGAGTCCTGTTTTTCAGTCTTACTGATTTCTTCGAGCGGTTTGTCGAATTCAAGTTTTACAACCAGAACGGTATTTTCCATTTCATTTACCGGAAGGTTGCGAAGTCGTAAATAAGGCTGCTGTGTTGCGTGATCGCTGGGACAAAGATTTACCACAAAATCAACCTTTTTACCTGTATTTAATAAAGTTGCTTTTTCGGGGGCAACTGTTATTGGTTTCAGTTTAATTCCATTGCCAACCGGCAAACGGTTTAAATGAACGTACACAGTCTGTTCGCTTTTTGTGACAAGTACACCCGGAGAATTCACCAGTTCAGCATCGGTTTTAACATTGGTAAATGATTCGTCAACCGACTTTTTCCACAGTCCAATTCGTTTTAATATTTCTGCTGATAGCGGTGGTATTATACCCTCGCCGGTTGGGCCAACATTCAGCAAATAATTGGCCTCGCGGGCCAGATACCTGTCGATACTGCTAATCAGGTGACGATCGGTATAATAATCTTCATCTTTTTTGTACCCCCAGCTTTCCATTCCAACGCTCTGGCAAGCTTCCGTTAATCGTTCAAAACCTTTGGCCTCGCTGGCAGCGTTGTCGTAATCGCGTTCGGGTGTTCCAAAATCTCCTTCATCGAAACCGCGGTTATTAATAACTGCTTTGGGTTGTAGCAAGCGAATCATTTCGTTTATTGATGTGTCTTTGTGTTGAGGTACATTCATATCCCACCAGAAACCATGTATTTCGCCATAATTAGTGCAAAGTTCGCGGACCTGAGATTTCAGAAATTCCATATATTTTCCCCAGTCGGGCGAATCCTGCGGCTGTGGCTGAAGTTCGTGATGCCGGCCCTCGTTGGGATAATTCGGATGGTTCCAGTCGGCGATGGAATAATAAAGGCACAGAGGAATTTGACGGTTGTGACAGGCATCGGCCAGCATTCCGATTACGTCCTTTTTGTAAGGTGTGTTCATGGTATTAAATTTGGTTTGCTTTGTATCCCACAGGCAAAAACCATCGTGATGTTTGGTTGTAACGGTGATGTATTTCATACCGGCTTCCTCCATCAAATCGAGCCATTGTTCTGGGTTGAATTTTTTGGGATTCCAGTGTTTCGCAAGTTGAACGTATTTGCTTCTCTCTTCCCTGCCGCGCCATTGGTGCTGCTCGTGCCAGCCTGCTATCGAATAAATGCCCCAGTGCACAAACATTCCGTAACGCCGTTCGAAAAACCAGTCGCGGCCATCGCCAAACCTTTTAATTTGACTTGATGATGATATTTGAGGCTGAATACTTTCCAATCCTGAAAACCCATTTGTCCAGGAAGATAAAAATGGAGCTGCTGCAATTACAGAGGCAGATTTCAGTAAATCCCTTCGTTTCATTGTTCTTTGTTTTAAGTCAAAAATTACGATCGAAGGACAAATATTACCAATAATTTTCAAAAACCAAGCGATTCAGATTCAACGAAATAGAACAAATCGCTCTGCAAAGCTTTGCATTGAAAACAAACTGTTTTAAAACATTATTTCAATCCACCATTTGAAATAGCAATTGTGAACAAATAACAGGTGTTTTATGGTCTTTTGAAAGGAAACAGTGAGCTCCCATATTTATGGCGTCAATCGAAATTTGCTTGTTTGGTGAATCCGACATAACAATAACTGTTGCATCGGCGCTCTTTTGTTTAATTTGTTTTAATATCTTGGCCCCATTCATATTTTCCTCAAGATGATAATCTGAAAATACTATTAATTTTGACTTGCTAAATTCCCTGTTTTCCAAATAGGTTAAAAAATCACTTCCATTTTGAAAACTTGAAAACTTTACATGAATTTGTTTTAAATTATAAATTGTATTTATGGTTGAATCCAATGCCTTACTCAGTATTGTATTGGTTAAATGATTATCTTCAATAACTATTACTTCAAAAGCGGGATTTGACTTATCAATTGAATTAATTTTTGAATGTGTTTCTAATTTTTTTATCGTACTTACTGTCTCCATTATAAATATTTTGGCACTATGTATCACAAGACATGTACCAAAATTCGTTTCTAAGAATTCAAAAAAACAACCTTCTTAATTTATGCAACTTATAATTTTTTCCAATTAATTCTAATTGTCAAATACTTTTCATTTTGAGAAAAATTCCGTTAAAACTGATTAATTTTGGGAATAAAAAATGGTTTCATGTATTCCCCGGTAAAAATGTACGGTTAGCTTTTTCAACGGTGATAACCTGAAACTTTAAAATGAAATTCGGTATTTCCCTTAAAAGTTTGACGCCTTTAGAATTCTCACTCTCGAATTCATTTTCAAATCGTTGGTTGATTTCAAATTTCAGAATAAGAAAAGCGAAAATGTTTTCAACAAAAAAACATAGGTTTTTATCCAAATAAATTTAAGTGCAATTAACAATCTTTTGTAGTTTAGCCATTTTAAATAAATACCTAATATCAATTGACAGAATAAAATGAAAAATGAAAAATCGCGCAGGGATTTTATCCGGAATTCCCTTTCGGCAGTTGCCGGAACTATTATTTTGCCAACAATTATACCTGGTTCGGCGCTTGGGAAAAACGGATTTCCGGCGCCCAGCGACCGTATTGTTATGGGAGCAATCGGCGTTGGATCGCAGGGTATCAGTAATTTAAAAGATTTCCTTGATTTTAAAGAAGTTCAGTTTGTATCGGTTTGCGATGTGGATGCAAAACACCAGATTAACGGGCAAACCATTATCAATCAGAAATATGTCAATACCGATTGCCGCAAATACAAAGACTACCGGGAATTTTTGGATAAGGAAAAACTGGATGCAGTTTTAATCTCAGTGCCCGACCATTGGCACAGTCTGACCTATATTGCCGCTGCCAATAAAAAACTTGATATTTACGGCGAAAAGCCGCTTGCAAGAAGAATTGGCGAAGGTCGGCAAATTGTGAAAGCGGTAAAGAAAAATAATATTATATGGCAAACGGGCAGTTGGCAGCGCTCGCAGGCCCATTTTCATAAAGCAGCAGAGTTGGTTTACAATGGCCGCATTGGTAAAGTTGAGCGGGTTGAAGTTGGATTGCCCAATGCCCCAAAACTGGTCGGTATGCCACCTGTTAGGCCGGTTCCTGAAGAGCTTGACTGGGATTTCTGGCTGGGCCCGGCGCCAAAAGTCGAGTATCGTGGTATTTGCCACTGGAACTGGCGCTGGATTCTCGATTATTCGGGCGGACAACTGACCGACTGGGCAGGTCACCACATCGATATCGCGCACTGGGGACTTGGCCTCGATCGCACCGGACCAATCGAAGTAAAAGGCAAAGGCGTGTATCCTGCCAAAACCGAATTGTACAATGTGCCGCTCGAATACGATTTCAACTGTAAATACAAAACAGGGGTTGAAATCAGGGTTGCCAATTCGGCCCGTCTGCCGCACGGAATGGGTGTTACATGGTATGGCAAGGAGGGTTGGATCCATGTTGACAGGGGAAACAAACTGACAGCATCGAATGACAACCTGCTCACCAAAGAACTGGATGCCAATAAAAAAGCGTTGTACAAAAGCGACAACCATATAAAGAATTTCCTCGAATGTATCCGAAGCAGAAAGGAAACCATTACACCGGTTGAAGTGGCACACCGATCAATTACGGTAGGATTACTGGGTGAAATTGCCATGACAACAAAGCAAACCATCAAATGGGACCCCGACAAGGAATTGATAGCAAACAACGAAACTGCAAGCAAAATGCTGATGCGGAGTTTCAGGGCTCCCTGGAAACTTACTGAAGCATAAACCTTTTACAATATTGAAAAACATGTCTGAAACCAACAATTACAATACCAACTGGCGCAAAGTAGCATCCACTATTTACAAGAAACCTACCGATTCGAAAATATTTGGTATAGTTGAACTCGATGTAACCGAACTAGAAAAGTATGTTGCCCAAAAACGAAAAGAAGGTATAAAAACCACGCTTACATATCTGATCACCATAATTATTGGCCGTGCCATCAGGCAGCAGGTCCCTGAGTTGAATACCTATGTAAAAAGGGGTAAGATTATGCAGCGGAAGCAGGTTGATGCGACCGTAAGTGTTTTGTTGCCCGGCGGCCAAATGGGCTCAATAAAGGTTGAAAACGCCGACCAGCTTACAACTGCTGAAATCTCGGAAAACATAGGCAAAAACATTACAAATTCGCGAAAAGGAAACGAAAACCATGCTATGCAGTCGAAATCGCTGTTGGCAAAGCTGCCCTGGCCTTTCAGAAACTGGCTTTTCAAAATTTATCAAACCATTACAATTCACTGGGGAATTTCGCTGCCGGGAATCGGTTTGGATTCAAACAGTTTCGGATCATTTATGGTTTCGAACATCGGAACTGTCGGGCTCGACACAGGATTTGCATCGCTCCTGCCCTCCTCGAATATTTCGTTTGTATTCGTTTTGGGGACTGTCAATAAAAAACCGGTAGTACTGAACGATGAAATTGTTATCAGAAGGGTGATGTTGCTCGCATCAACCCTCGACCACCGCGTTGTTGACGGATCGCACGGCGGTTCGCTTTTCAGGTTCATAAAACAAGTGGCAAAAAATCCTGAAATCCTCGATTCCAAACCCGACCCTTCCAAATCATTGTTTTAATTGTCATTATTTCAATAACTGTTGCAAAACATTTTGAATTTATTTTTCCGTGTACGAACACGGAATTTCAAAAAATTCATTAGATTTGTACCATACATATCAATTCGAAGGTATTTAAACAACATAATTTCAGAATATTATAGAAACAACTAATCAAATACGGATAAAAGATATTGCCGAAAAAGCAAAGGTTTCAATTGGCACGGTAGATCGGGTTTTACACAACCGGGGCGAGGTTTCAAATTCAACCAAAAAGAAGATATTGAAAATCATTTCCGAACTCGATTATAAGCCCAACATTTTTGCCAGTAACCTCGCGTCAAAAAAATCGGCCGTTTTTGCTACCCTGCTTCCACAGCCCCCTTCGAAAGAGGGTTACTGGAACAAACCATTTATCGGGGTGCAAAAACGAATTGCTGAATTAAAACAATTTGGAATTCAAATTCAGCCTTTCGCATTTAGTCAAACCAATCCCGCTGAATTTGTAAGGGAAGCAGAAAAAATAATTGAATTAAAACCTGACGGAATCGTTTTGGCGCCGTTTTACAGGAAAGAGTCGCTGGAGTTTATTGAAAAACTAAAAATGAATAATATCCCGTTTGTATTTATTGATTCTGAAATTAAAAACGCGGGACAAATCAGTTATATCGGGCAAAACTCTTATCAAAGCGGACTGGTTTCAGGAAAACTCCTCGACCTGATGTTGCCCGGGGGAAATATCCTAATCATTCATTTTGCCAAGGAAATGGATAATCAAAACCATTTGGTTGAACGCGAAAAAGGATTTTACGACTGGTACAAAAAAAATAACCAAACCACGCACCAGTTGTTCACAACAGAAGTGCCGGATACCGACAATGAGCTTTGGATGGAAAAGGTAAAAAGCATTATCGAAAAAAATAACATCAAAGGGATTTTTGTCACCAATTCGAAAGTGTTTTATGCCGGAAGATTGATTGAAAAGTACAAACTAACTGATATAAAAGTGATTGGGCACGACCTGGTAAAATGGAACATCGAATACCTGAAAAAAGATATCGTCCAGTTTTTAATTTGCCAGCGACCTGAAGAACAAGGTTATAATGCCATAAATAAACTATTCAGGTATGTGGTTGAAAAAAGCAACGTACCAGAACAGAATTACACTTCCATCGACATTATTACAAAAGAAAATATTGACTATTACAAAGAATTTAAATAAACAACAAAATAAACAATTATGAAACCAATGTCATTTGACGACCTGAAAGGGAAAGTGTGCGTAATTACCGGAGGAGCCGGCATTTTGGGCTGTGCCATGGTGAAAGCCCTTGCCTCGGTTGACATGAAAATAGCCATTGCCGACATCAATAAAGAAGTTGCTGAAAAAGTTGCCGCAGAAATCGCTGCTGAATCAAAGGCAACTGTAATTGGAGTAGAAGCCAATGTTTTGGACAAAGAATCGCTTGAAAAAGCAAAACTCGAAATCAATGAAAAACTGGGCGAAATTGATATACTGATTAACGGCGCCGGGGGAAACAGCCCGCAGGCAACCACAAAAGTTGAACAGATGACCGAAGAAAACATCGATAAGCTTGAAGATACTTTCTATGGCCTCGAAATGGAAGGGTTCGACAAGGTTTTTGCCCTGAATTTTAAAGGGACGGTACTGCCAACAATGGTTTTCACCAAAGACATGTTGAAAAACCGCAAAGGCGTTGTACTCAATATTTCGTCGATGAACTCGTACAAACCGCTTACAAAAATACCGGCTTATTCGGCTGCAAAAGCATCTATCAACAATTTAACGCAATGGTTGGCTGTGCATTTTGCCAAAGTGGGAATCAGGGTGAATGCAATTGCGCCGGGCTTTTTTATTACCAACCAGAACCGCTTTTTGGTGACTGACGAAAAAACCGGGAACTTCTCTCCGCGAGGGCAAAAAATTGTAAACAATACACCCATGGGCAAATTTGGCGATCCTGAAGATTTGCAGGGCGCAACACTGTTTTTGGTATCCGATGTTTCAAGCTTTGTTACCGGTATAATTGTCCCGGTTGACGGAGGTTACAGCGCGTTTGGGGGGGTATGAGAGTTCAGGGTTTAGAGTTCAAAGTTTAAAGTTGGATGTACAAATTTATTCATTCATTCAAGCATTATAGCATTAAAGCATTATAGCATTCACGCATTAAATCAATAACAAAAATGACTATCGAATTAAAAAAGAATTTCAAATATGCACTGCTTGTTCCAACAAGCATGGGAGTTCGGATTACTCCGTTAAATGGCCAGCCTGTTCACAGCAGCGACACATACACGATGTATGCTACCAGCGCCGAAACCAATGTGGCCAGTATTTCTTCCTATCTCGGATTGCCGGTGAAAGTGCTCACCACTTTTGTTAAGGGCAGTCCGATTGCACAGTTCATCAAGAGCAACCTGAAAAGCCGCAATATGGATTTTGAAGGGCCCGAAGTGGAACAGGGCGATCCGTGGGGATACCGCCACCAGTTTAACATTGCCGACAGCGGTTATGGTTCGCGTGGCCCTCGTGTTCATAACGATCGCGCCGGTGAAGTTGGACGGACTTTGAATGTAAAAGATTTTAATCTCGAAAAGATTTTTGGTGAAGAAGGTGTTCAGATAGTCCATCTTTCGGGTTTAATTGCTGCCCTTTCTCCCGAAACCAGCCAGTTCTGTCTCGAAATTGCCAGAGCAGCTAAAAAATACGGAACAAAAATATCTTTCGATCTCAATTACAGGGCTTCATTCTGGAAAGGACGTGAAAAAGAGTTACACAAAAATTTTACTGAAATAGCTTCAGTTTCTGATATTTTAATAGGTA
Source organism: uncultured Prolixibacteraceae bacterium (assembly GCA_947085485.1). Taxonomy (GTDB): domain Bacteria; phylum Bacteroidota; class Bacteroidia; order Bacteroidales; family Prolixibacteraceae; genus Draconibacterium. The sequence goes on along the minus strand of CAMTWS010000187.1, from coordinate 20,671 downwards.
ATGAAGAAGATTTTCAGCTTTGTTTCGGAATCGAAGGCCCTCCTGCCGGCGGAGAAGGTTTACACGCTAAAATTGATGGGTTCAAAGGATTAATTACCCGCGTAAAGGAAACATTTCCAAATGCTTCGGTTTTTGCAACCACGCTCCGCGAAGTTATCAGCGTAAACCGGCATCTTTGGGGCGCAGTGATGCTCGAAGGCGAAAACTGGCATGTTGTTGAACCACGCGAAATCCATGTGCTCGACCGTATTGGCGGTGGCGATGGTTTTGTGGGTGGAATGTTGTACGGAATCCTCAAAAACTGGGCTCCCGAAAAATGGCCGCAGTTTGGCTGGGCAACCGGAGCCATGGCAACAACATTCCTCACCGATTACGCCCAACCAGCCGATGAAGAAATGGTTTGGAGCATCTGGAAAGGAAATGCGAGGGTGAAGAGATAGAAAAAGTGGAGGAAAAGACAAAGGCAAAGGCAAAGACGGAGGTTAAGGCAAAGGCAAAGACAGAGGCACAGGAAGAGTTATGAACAAAAGCTGGAATTAAATTACAATTATTAATAACTATGAAAAAATACAACGATTTCAGGGATATGTCGGTTTGGCAGAAAGCCTTTGCATTACTTCGTGAGGTTTATAAAATATCAAGGGGAAGTTCTTATGAAGCCATGAGTCAAATACTTGTTGCTGAAGCTGAAGGATATATTACTTCTGAAAAATCGGAAGAATTAATTATAAGGTACAAAGATGTAGTTGAAGAATTAAGTGCGCTTATACGTTCATTAGAAAAATAAATAGGCATGCATAATTTTTGGTTCTGGCTTTCTTTGCCTTTGCCTCTGCCTAAAAAAATTTGAAAGCATGATTTATTACGAAAAAGGTTCTATCGATACCTCATTCTCAGCAGATGATTTGAAAGCAGGTCTTTTTGAGGCGCTGAAAAAAATGGGTGTAAAACATAAGGTGCTGGCCGTTCCGCCCGATTACACCCGGTTCCCGTCGCGTGCCGGTGAACTCACGGAAATGACCTGGGAATATTTTGGCGAAAAACTGACCGATGTTCTTCCGGCTTTGGGAACACATACACCCATGACCGACAGCCAGATTCATCACATGTTTGGCAAAACTCCGCGCAGTTTGTTCCGCGACCACGACTGGCGCAACGATGTGATCACGCTGGGAATAGTGCCTGCCAAATTTGTAAAAGAAGTTTCGGAAGGCGCTGTTGATTATTCGTGGCCGGCGCAGGTAAACCGTTTGCTCATCGAAGGAGGTTTCGACCTGATTCTTTCCATCGGTCAGGTTGTACCTCACGAAGTGGTGGGAATGGCCAACTACAACAAAAACATATTTGTTGGCACTGGCGGCGCCGAAGGAATAAACAAAAGCCATTTTATTGGCGCTGCTTACGGTATGGAAAAAATGATGGGACGGGCTAATACTCCGGTCAGGAATATTTTTAGTTATGCCTCCGAAAAATTTGCCGGCAATCTGCCCATTGTTTATGTGCAAACCGTGGTTGGGCTAAACAGCGATGGAAAACTTCAGACTTATGGCCTTTTTATTGGCGACGATTACAGCGTGTTCGAAAAAGCAGCAAAACTCTCCCTGCTTGTGAATTTCGAGATGGTTGAAAAACCGTTGAAAAAAGTGGTTGTCTGGCTCGATCCATCGGAATTTAAAAGTACATGGCTGGGCAATAAAAGCATTTACCGTACGAGAATGGCGCTGGCAGATAAAGGAGAATTAATTGTGCTTGCCCCTGCTTTAATTGAGTTTGGCGAAGACAAGCAAATTGACAAACTCATCAGGAAATATGGCTATTTTGGGACTCCGCATACCTTGAAACTGGTTGAAGAAAACGAAGATCTTAAAAATAACCTGGGCGCTGCCGCCCATTTAATCCATGGTTCCTCCGAAGGCCGGTTCAGCATTACCTATTGTCCGGGAAAAGGTGAAAAAAATCTGACGAAACAGGAAATTGAAAGTGTTGGCCTCAACTGGGCCGATTATGATGAAATGACAGCGAAATACAACCCAGAAAAACTAAAGGAAGGCTATAATACCATGCCCGACGGAGAAGAAATATTTTATATTTCGAACCCGGCGCTTGGGCTGTGGGCTTTTAAGGACAGGTTTGAGTATTAGGGAGTTCAGAGTTCAGAGTTTAAGGTTTAGGGTTTGAAGTTTGAAGTAAAATGATCAGTGACTGATAACCACTTACAATAACATTTCTAATTTCTAATTTTTAATTGATTTCAGTGAAAAAGTTTGATACTATATGTTGGGGAATAATCGGGGTTGGTAAAGTAACCGAATTGAAAAGCGGTCCTGCTTTTTACAAAGTTGAACGCTCAAGTCTGGTTGCAGTAATGCGTCGTGATGGATTAAAAGCTGCGGATTATGCCAAAAGGCACAACGTTCAGAAATGGTATTCAAATGCTTCAGATTTGATAAATGATCCGGATGTGGATGCAGTTTACATCGCTACCCCGCCTGACACTCATGCCAGTTATGCCATTGAAGTTATGCGGGCCGGCAAACCTGTTTATGTTGAAAAACCCATGGCTCGAAATCATGCCGAGTGCCTTGAAATGCTTAAGGTTTCTGCTGAAACAAAAATGCCTTTATGGGTGGCTTATTACAGACGTTCGCTCCCTGCTTTTTTAAAAGTAAAAGAGCTGATTGAGTTGGGTACAATTGGAAAACCACTGTTTATAAATGTAAAATTATATAAACAGGCAAGCGAGCGGAGTAAAACAAAAGAAGAAATGAGTTGGCATGTATTCCCTGAAATTGGCGGCGCAGGCCACTTTTTCGATTTGGCTTCCCATCAGTTTGACTATTTTGATTTTGTATTTGGGCCGGTTACAAATGTAAAAGGAACTGTTTTAAACCTGGCAGGGCTATATCCTGCCGAAGACACTGTTTCAGGAACATGGAAACACGAATCTGGGGTGGTTGGTACCGGAAGCTGGTGTTTTGTGGTTGATGAATCTTCTGTAAAAGATGAGATTGAAATTATCGGGGAACTCGGATCAATATCACTCCCCTGTTATCATCCTGGCAAAGTAAAAATTATGACAAAATCGGGGATTGAAGAATTGGAATTCAAAAATCCGGAACACATCCAGCAAAATCTGGTACAACAGGTTGTTGACGAACTCCGGGGAGTTGGCAAATGTGTCAGCACAGGTGTATCAGCCGCACGCACCAGTTGGGTTTTGGATGAAATTGTGAAGGGGTATTATGGAAGACAGTAATTTATTGTGAGAATTGGAGATTGATTGTGATTAGGTTGTGATTGATTGTGATTTTATGGTGATAATAGAGATTTATAAAAGTAACAGATAAAAATAATCCTTTAAAAATTGGAACTTATGAAATTAGAAGATCTTGATATTTATAACATTTCGATGGAAATTGGAGACGAAATTTGGTTTTCGGTTGTTGAATGGGACAATCTTTCCAAATATTCCATGGGACAGCAAATCATAAAAAGTGCAGATTCAATTGCAGCTAATATCTCTGAAGGTTTTGGCAGGTACCATTTTAAAGATCGTACAAATTTTATGTTTTTTGCAAGAGGTTCCCACTTCGAAACAATTACCTGGCTTACAAAAGCAAAAAACAGGAATATTATTAGCATCGAATTTTATGAGGGTATAATTTCTAAAATGGAAAGACTGGGAATTAAAATCAATAATTACATTAATACCCTTGAATCAAAAACGGCGAAAACAAACACTTCACGCAATAACGATAAATCTCTATAAATCACCATAAATAACTATAAATCACTGGCATCTTTCACAATGAAAATCATTATCGACGATAAAATACCCTATATAAAAGGAGCGCTGGAACCGGTTGCCGAGGTAATTTATTTGCCGGGCAATAAAACAACTCCTGAAGTTGTAAAAGATGCTGATGCAATTATTACACGTACCCGCACCATTTGCAATGAAAAATTATTGAAATGTTCGAACGTAAAATTCATTGCAACAGCCACTATAGGTTATGATCATATCGATACTGAATATTGTAAACATGCCGGGATTGAATGGACAAATGCCCCCGGCTGCAACGCCGAAAGCGTAAACCAATATATCGCCTCTGCACTCTTTTCATGGTCGATGCGCAAAAGAACCGGTTTGGCAGGAAAGACAATCGGAATTGTTGGTGTTGGCCAGGTGGGTTCGCGGGTGGCTAAACTTTGTGAAACCATTGGAATGAACGTTCTGCTGAACGACCCGCCCCGTGAACGGCTGGAAGGAGCTGATAATTTCGTCTCTTTAAAAACCATTCAGAAAGAGGCCGATATTATTACTTTTCATGTTCCCTTAAATAAGACTGGCATCGATTCAACTTACCACCTGGTTAACGAAGAATTTCTTCAAAATCTTAAAAAGAAACCTTTGATAATTAATTCGTGCAGAGGTGAGGTTTTTGAAACCTCAGCAGTTAAATCGTCCTTCGAATCGGGTTTGGTTTCACGATTAATTATCGACTGCTGGGAAAACGAACCTGGCCTCGATTTGGAGTTGCTCAACCAGGCTGAATATGGAACACCGCACATTGCCGGTTATTCAAAAGACGGAAAAGCAAACGGAACAAAAATGAGTGTTCAGGCTGTGAGCCGGTTTTTTAATCTGGGATTGGACGACTGGCAACCATCCAAAGTTGAACCTCCTGAGAATCCCGTATTTGAAATCGATGGAAACCAAAGGCGCGAATATTCAATTCTGGCCGAAGCTATTTTATCAACTTACAATATAGAAAGCGATGATGAAGCTTTACGGGAAACTCCTTACCTTTTTGAAAAATTAAGGGGAGATTATCCGGTTCGAAGGGAGTTTGATTCGTTTACAATAAAAGCGATAAATATTGAAGCAGGAACTTTGGAGAAATTAAGAAAGTTGGGATTTAAAATTTTGAAATAATATAATACCGCATAGTCACATAGGACACATAATTTCCTATTGTGATCTATGTGCCTATGTGGTTCAAAAAAAATGACTAATAAATTATAATATGAAAAAGTTAGCAGACATTGGGCTTATTGGCCTCGCCGTAATGGGCGAAAATCTGGTATTAAACATGGAGAGTAAAGGTTTTACAGTGGCTGTATTTAACCGTACCGTTGAAAAAGTGGACAGTTTTATGGCTGGTCGCGGAGCAGGTAAAAAATTCATCGGGGCACATTCCATTGCAGAGCTTTGTGCATCGCTCGAACGCCCGCGCAAAGTGATGATGCTTGTAAAAGCCGGAAAACCGGTTGATGATTTCATCGAGCTCATAATGCCGCACCTTGAACCGGGCGACATTATAATCGACGGCGGAAATTCGCATTTTCCAGACACCATTCGCCGCACGAAATATGTTGAAAGCAAAGGATTCCTTTACATCGGCACCGGTGTTTCGGGTGGCGAAGAAGGCGCTTTGCTGGGACCTTCAATCATGCCCGGTGGTTCGCCCGCTGCATGGCCGGCAGTGAAAAATATTTTCCAGGCTATTTCGGCAAAAGTTGAAAACGGGGTTGCCTGCTGCGACTGGGTTGGCGAAGGCGGAGCTGGTCATTTTGTTAAAATGGTACACAACGGTATTGAATACGGAGATATGCAGATTATCTGCGAAGCCTACCAGTTAATGAAAGAACTGCTGGGAATGAATAACGAAGAAATGCACCATGTTTTCAAAAAATGGAACGAAGGCATTCTGGATAGTTACCTGATTGAAATCACCCGCGATATTCTGGGTTACAAAGATGAAAACGGGGAAGAAACTGTTGAATTCATTTTAGACACAGCCGGACAAAAAGGTACCGGAAAATGGACAGGTGTTGCTGCCCTCGACCTTGGCATTCCGCTTACATTGATTGGGGAATCGGTTTTTGCACGCTGTTTATCTGCCCAGAAAGATTTGCGTTTTCATGCTTCAAAAATGTTAAACGGACCTAAACCGGCTTTCAAAGGCGACAAAAAACAGTTTATCGACGATATTGAAAGCGCTTTACTGGGAGCAAAAATAATTTCGTATGCACAAGGCTACAACTTAATGATGGAAGCAGCGAAGGAATATAACTGGAATTTGAATTACGGCGGAATCGCGCTGATGTGGAGAGGTGGCTGTATCATCCGCTCGGTATTTTTAGGCGACATCAAAAAAGCATTCGATAAAAATCCTGAATTGCCAAATCTTTTGCTCGATCCTTTCTTCAAACAAAAAGTGGAAGAAGCGCAGGCTGGCTGGAGAAGAGTTTGTGCAACAGCGCTTGAAAACGGGGTTCCGGTTCCGGCATTAACTTCGGCGCTTTGCTATTTCGACGGTTTCCGCAGCGAGCGTTTACCGGCCAACCTGTTGCAGGCACAGCGTGATTACTTTGGCGCCCACACCTACGAAAGAACCGACAAACCACGTGGTCAGTTTTTCCACACCAACTGGACCGGCCGCGGCGGAGATACTGCATCAACAACTTATACAGTTTAGAAGCTCCCTCCCAACCTCCCCCAAGGGGTGGGAATAAAAAAGCCGCTTTCCGGATGGGAGGCGGCCTTTTAGTTTATTAACTGGGAGTTGCCCCGATAATTTTATCCGGGGTCCCAAGTCCAACATTTTCAAAATTCAAGACAATATGAATATCACCTGACAAAATCAATCCAGATTTATCATTGCCTTAATAGCCCCATCCATGTATGCTTCCACAATTTCAAATGCTTCCGGGGTTTCATCCAGCGAAAAATGATGTGTAACCATTTTCTCAACATCAATTTTACCCGAAACCACCAATTCGATGGCTTCTTCGACACAATGATTTTGACGGCGGACATTAATAACAGTAAGCTCTTTACGGCGCATTAAATCCATATTAAAAGTGTATTGTGCCGAAGGCGGAATTCCTACCAAGACTAATTTACCCCCGGGTTTCAGAATTTTCACCGCGTTTGTAACAGCCTCCTGGGTGCCACTGGCTTCAAAAACCACATCAAGCAAAAGTTCGTACTGCTTTTTTACAACAACTTCAACAACTTCTGAATCAGGATTCACCAGGTGTTTTGCACCGATTTCACGGGCCTTTATTAAGCGGTATTCCAGCGGTTCAATCATTGTAATATCTTCAATTCCATCGGCTAACAACTTAAACATCACACTTAACCCGATTGGACCTGCGCCAAAAATACCAACTGTTGTTGCCCTATTTTGAATTTGGGCAAGTTTTACCGTATATACGCCAATAGTTAAAGGTTCGATTAGGGCAGCCTGAACCGGGTTCATTTTTCCGGTGACGGGAAAACACGTAAAATCGGGCATTACAATATATTCAGCCAAACATCCATCCAACTGTCCTGGACAACCAAGAAACTTGTTATTACGACAGGTGTGCGGCCTGCCGGCAAGACACTGGTCGCAATGGCCACAGTGAACCGAAGGATCGACCACAACCAAATCGCCAACTTTTACATTGGTTACATTGCTGCCAATTTCTTCGATAATCCCTGAACACTCGTGCCCAACCGGAAACGGATACTGAACAACCTGGATCCCGATTTTCCCTTCGGCATAATAATGAATATCGGATCCGCACACGCCAATAGTTGACATTTTTATTTTCACTTCCCGGGGATGAATAATAACCGGATCAACTATTTCTGTCATTGCCATTTCCCGTATTCCTGTTAATACAACTTGTTTCATATAATTTGAAATTTGGTTACTATAAATTTTAAAAATACTTTGGGGAACTTTGAATATAATCCTGCTGTGTCATGTTCTCATCAGAAAAAGCTGATCTGTAATTTATTTAAAATATTTTGAATTTTGACCCGTAAAAAAATTTCCCGCAAAACAAAGAAAATTTTTTTGCAACATTTTTACCTTTTTTAAATACTTAAAATCAACCACTTAATTAAACCGTTAAAGGAGTTTTTAATAAACTTTAATATTTTTTTAATATACATTAACAAATCATTATATTTTATACTATATTCGTCAGGTAAAATTTAACAAATAAATAAGAAATATTGCAAATAAATCCTTTTCTCTATTAGACCAAGGTTTTCTGTCTAACTAAACTAAACTATGAACACTCGGGTTATCAATTTAAAAGATAACCCTTTTTTTATGCTTGTTTCTTAAGGTTATGTTGAAAGCGCAGGTAGAACAAAATTCCGGCAATTCCCAACCCCAGTAAATATCCATACCAAATTCCCTGTGGCCCCATCATCAGTTTAAAAGCCAAAAGATAACTGGTTGGAATTCCAAGTAACATATAGGCAAAAAAAGCGATAAACATGGGCAACTTAACATCGGCCATCCCCCGAAGGGTGCTGAGCATTATTACCTGTAATCCGTCGAATACCTGAAAAATGGCGGCAATGATTAATAAACCAGAGGCTATTTTAATTACTTCGGGATCGACAGTAAACAAAAAAGGCAGATAGTTCCGGGCAAAAATAAATACAATCCCCATTGTTGACATAAACAAAAGCACAAGGTGGGTTGACGCAAAAGCAGCCATTTTTAAAGCCTTGTAATCTTTAACCCCCATCTGATGGCTAACCCTGATGGTATTAGCCTGAGAAATACCCAATGAAATCATGTAGGTAAACGATGCCAATCCAATGGCAACCTGATGCGCTGCCAACGGCGCTTCTCCCAGCCACCCCATCATAATTGCCCCAATACTAAAAGCTAGCACTTCAACAATAATCTGGAATGCAATGGGTATCCCGATTTTTAATAACGAGATTATTTTTTGTTTGCTAAAAGGTTGCCGGTGGGCCAATACAAAATATTTTTTATATCCGTCAGCGTTCAAAATGTAAACAAAAAACAGCACAGGCATTACCGCCCGCGAAATTAAAGTTCCAACACCTGCTCCATTTAAACCCATTTCAGGAAAGCCAAATTTGCCGTAAATCAACAGATAATTAAAAACTATATTTATCACATTGGCAGTAATTGTAATGTGCATGGCAATTTTTGTATTTCCAATTCCTTCAAAAAACTGTTTTACAGAAAAGAACAGCATGAAAGGAACATAAGATATGCAAAGCAGTAAAAAGTATGGTTGGGCAAGTTCTGTAACTGCTTGTGGTTGACCCATGTAAGGCAATAGAAAGTAAACACAAAACATAATCAGACTTAAACCGAATGCTGCTGCCAAATGCGTGAAAATTCCATTTTTCAGCCAAACAACAACCTCGTTTATTTTACCGTTGCCAAAAGCATTTCCAATTAACGGTGTTATACCAAAAGTGACGCCCATTCCGAAAAACATGCCAATCATGAAAACGCTGTTGGCAAACGATGAAGCCGCCAGTTCGGTTGTCCCAACATGACCAACCATCATGTTGTCGATTAATGAAACACTCACCTGCCCAATCTGCGATATCACAACAGGTAATGCCAAATGGAGGTTTCTCTTGTAAAAAGGTATGTAATCTGCCAGTTTCACGGCGCCAAAGATAGGGTTTTAGGTTACAATGAAAACCAATAGCTAAACTTTATCATAAAAGCGTTCTGCGCCTTGACGTTTAAAATATTTTTGAAACTATCGACGATAGGAGGATTATATACATCCTCGTAACTTGAACTTGTGTTGGTCCATACAAAATAAAAGGTAGATCCGGTTTTATATTCCCACCGCAAAACAAAGTTCGACCTGAATTCATGAAAGTTAAAATCGGGGTTTTCGGTTGAAAAGTCGAGCAATACTTTTTTATTTTCATCCTCCAGTACTTTACCATCCCCGCTTATATATAATGGTGAATATCTTTCGCTCAAATCCCACGCTTTTGATTGATTAACTTTTCGGTAATCATCGTATCTTCCGATAGAAGCATAAGGACTTCCATAATATTGCAACGACAATTCAGGAGTGATAAAATATTCGGCCCGCAAGGTAGTGAAAAGTGTATGCCTGTCAATTTTCCCAACCACATATTCCTTTTTTCCATTAACGGTTTTTTGCTTCACATACTGGCTGTTATTGGTTTCATTGGTAAAACCTGTTATTGACATCAAGGAAAATTTGTTGTTGATTAACCATCGTAAACTAACGTCATACTTATTTTTCCAGGTAATGTTATCGTCGAACCGGGTTAAATCAATTTTGACCCCGAAAACAAAATTTTTGCTGTTATTGGTTTGAAACAGGATTCCGGCCCTTGTGTTTTCATCAATCCGAAGTGATGGGCCTCCTCTAAGTTGCCTGGTATCAATTTCATTGAAAGTTCTTTCCAAAATTGGACTAACAGTCATATAATTTTTAAAAGTAAATTTAGCCTGAAAATTTAATTCGTCTTTAATATTTTCACCGCCATAACTCCATTGATGGTTTTGATCGAACGCCAGATGGTATTTTAGTAAAATTCCTTTGGGTTTATTAATACTGTACAATAAATACAACTCTTGTTTTATATAATCAGCTTGTCTCATATACCCAACATCATTTAAATCAACCCCGGGCGATCGCCAGTCGATACCGCCTGTCATCCTTAATTTTCCGCTGCGTTTTCCGCCACTGATTTCGCCACCCCAACCCTTCAGCGAAGTTAATTCGCCGTTATATTCCAAATGCTCTGCATCCTCCCGCTGGTAAAGGTGTTGAGACGACCTTTGCAATTTCGAAATGGCTGTTTCACTTCCGTTAACTTTCGAATAAAATCCTTTCCCATTGATATAATATTTCCGGTTCAGCCAGTTATGTTCAAAATCCAAACCGCCTACAACCGAATTATCAGCAAGAAATTCAAGATTCTCATCTTTTATGTTTCGAATTGTAGAATTTACAATCCCGCCAATGGTTGTTCTTCCCTTGTTAAAATCCTGTTTTAACCGGCCAATAAAATAATTGGTAAATGGTTCAACTACCACTTTGCTGCTAATATCTTCAGCGTATATAGTCGCATTTTCTTTTGCAGTCATGCTGTTCACCACTCCAAGCGACATTCCCGATTTATTTTTACCAGTTAATTTTAATGCGTTAATAATTGAGGTATTTTCAGGCATCGAAAGAGTTTCACCCGAATCAATTATGGGAGTATAGCTTGGTGCATGTCCGATTCTGCGCGAATAAAACAACATGTCATGTTCAGCGTTATACTCCAAAATGCTTTTCCCTTCCAGAAAGAAAGGCCTTTTTTCATCGTAAAAAACTTCGTAAGAAGTTAAATTTAATACAGATGGATCGGCCTCAACCTGTCCAAAGTCAGGATTAACAGTATAATCGAGTGTAAAGTCTGATGTAACTCCGATTTTACCATCCACTCCGCCACCAAAATTCTCACTAATTTTCGAATCGGTAATATATTTGCCTTTAAGATAAGGCATTACCTCGAGATTTCGCTTGAATGGAATATCCCTGATCCCCCTTAATTCGCCAAAAATATAAACCATCGCAGGGGCATCAACAGGTATCAGTTTCCATTGCGATTCTTCCTGTAACCGATTTATCCAACGCCAAATATGCATTCCCCAAACGTGCTCTTCTTTATTCGAAAACCGTATTTGTGTAAACGGAACCCTCATTTCGGCATACCAGGCAGAGTCGCCAACCGTGGTTTTGCCATCCCATACAGCATTCCATTCAAAATCCCAGCCATACTCGCCCATGTGCATAATATCAACTTTCTGGCCTGCTGCAGTGAGATTAAATTCAAATGCTGTTTGTTTATCGTTGTACGAATCCAGTGCAATTCCTGCCATATCTCCGTTGAGTTGGTCGCGCCTTCCAAGAATCGGATCCATCTTTTCAGGTTCTTTATCATGACAAATAATAGCAAAATAGAGATATTTTTCATCATATATAATTTTGATTTCGGTTTCCTGCGAAGGTAGAGCTGCCTGGTGCGGCTGTTGTTGAATAAAACTACCATCCCAGGCACCAATCTTTTGCCAGCATTCATCATCGAGTTTGCCGTCAATTTTTGGTTTCAAATCAGTTCGGGCAGCATAATAAACACGTTTTATACTGGCATATTTATTAACTAAAGTATCGTCTGACAACTTGTAATTTAAATCCTGCGCCCCGGCAGACATTACTATTATGTTCAATATTAATAGCGAAAGGAGTCTATATGTCATAAGTTAGATTAAACAGCAGAACAAAAATATCGTTTTACCTGAGAAAAAAAAATTTTAAGCATAAAGTGTTTTAAATTTTTGACTATTTGTTTTCCTTTTTCAAAAGACTTCAGGATAAAACACCTTTCCTTTTTCATTTTATAAATATTAACTCATTAAAATTTGTGCAATCAATCAGTAAAAGTAATTTCACCGCTTGAAATTTTTATATAAACAATTAACCAAAATTGAAGTTATTTATAGCTAAATTTAAACTTGTATTAAATCATATTGTTCTTATAAACTTGTATGACACAAATAAAAAAAATCGTAATAGCTAACCGCGGTGAAATTGCAATTCGCATAATGCGTACCTGTAGAGAAATGAATATTGAAACAGTTGCGGTATATTCGGAAGCCGACAGGACTTCATTACATGTTCGATATGCCCACGAAGCTTACTACATTGGAAAAGCGCCATCGAGCGAAAGCTATTTAAATATCGAAAAAATAATTGAAGTAGCAAAAAATTGCAGCGCCGATGCCATTCATCCGGGCTATGGTTTTCTTTCGGAAAATGCAACATTTGCAAAACGATGCAAGCAGGAAGGAATTATTTTTATCGGGCCTTCACCAGAGGTAATTGTGCAAATGGGCGATAAAATTATGGCCCGCGAAGCGATGACCAATGCAGGGGTACCAGTTGTTCCGGGAACAACTGAAAGTATAAAAGACGAAAATGAAGTTTTTGAAATTATAAAAAATATTCAGCTTCCTATTATGATAAAAGCTGCTGCCGGAGGTGGTGGTAAAGGAATGCGACTGGTAAAAAATGAATCGGAAATAATTTCGGCAGTACGTGGCGCCCGATCAGAAGCATTAGCATCGTTTGGTGACGATTCGGTATATATCGAAAAATATATCACCTCACCACATCACATCGAATATCAGATTCTTGCCGATCAACACGGAAATGTAGTTCATCTTTTTGAACGTGAATGTTCGATTCAAAGGCGTCATCAAAAAATGATTGAAGAGACTCCTTCTCCTTTGTTAACACCTGAATTAAGAGAAAGAATGGGCAGATCGGCCGTGGAAGCAGCGAAAGCTGTTAATTACACCGGAGCCGGAACCATAGAATTTTTAGTTGACAACAACCTGAATTACTATTTTCTGGAAATGAATACCCGCTTGCAGGTCGAGCACCCGATTACAGAAAGGGTTACCGGGGTTGATTTGGTAAAACAGCAAATTAAAATTGCAGAAGGATATATTTTGGAATTTAAACAGGAAGATTTGTATCAAAGAGGGCATTCAATTGAGTGCAGAATTTATGCAGAAGACCCTGACAACAATTTTATGCCCAGCCCCGGGAAAATACATAAAATATCGGAACCGCTCGGATTGGGGGTAAGAACAGACGGTTATGTTTATGAAGGTTATGAAATCCCGATTTATTACGACCCAATGATTTCTAAATTAATCATCTGGGGCAAAAACCGCGATGAAGCCATAAACCGCATGAGAAGGGCCCTTTATGAATACAAAATTACCGGGATTAAAACTTCAATAAAATACCTCGAACGGATAATGAGTAACCCAAATTTCATTGAGGGGAACTATGATACCCATTTTATCGAAAATAATCAGGAGCAGTTAAGTATAAATCCAGGGTGCGAAGAGTGCAGCGACATGGTAATAGTTGCAGCTTTTATCGATTATCTGCAGAAAATAAGCAGCAAGCAGGAATTTAACAAAGATTTTGCCCCCCCACAAAGCCGCTGGAAAAAAACACCATACATCAATCATTTTTAAACTAATAATCATGGCTATTGAAATAAAAGTTGGAGACCGGATTGCCTGGGTTGATTTGCGCGGCCAGGAGGGAAATTTACTTGAAATTGAAGTTGACGGAAAGATTCTGAAAGTGGACGTAATGCACACCGCCGATGGCACTTTTTCAATTCTCGAAGGCGGTCACTCTTACAACATCGAACTGGTTCCCAGGAGTCAACCCAAAAAATATACTGCATACACTCTTTATCAGGAATTTGAAGTGGAGATTATTGATGCCGAAGCAAGATATTTGTTGGATCGCGGAACGAACATATTTGCATCGGCAGGGAAGAGTATTTCTTCGCCTATGCCAGGCAAGGCTGTCAGGGTTTTTGTAAACGAAGGGGATATTGTTAAAGAAGGAGAAACCGCAGTAACCATTTCGGCCATGAAAATGGAGAGTGAATATAAAATTCCGATGGACGGGAAAGTGAAAAAAGTAAATGTAAAAGATGGCGACACCATCGAAGGAAATCAGATTTTAATTGAACTTGAATAAATCAAAACAATCAAATGAATTTAAAAGAAAAATATACCCAACTCGATGACTATAATAAAAAAGCAGAGTTGGGTGGTGGCGAAGAAAGAATTGAAAAACAACATGCCGCCGGTAAAAAATCGGCCAGGGAGCGTGTTTTACAATTACTCGATCCCGGAACATTTAACGAAATCGACAAATTAGTTACTCACCGGAGTTACGACTTTGGGATGGAACTGAATAAAATTCTGGGCGACGGATTAATTTCAGGATACGGAAAGGTGAAAGGGCGGCTGGTTTATGTTTTTGCACAGGATTTCACCGTTTTTGGGGGTTCGCTTAGCCGTGCCAATGCCGATAAAATTGTAAAAATTCAGAAACTGGCCCTGCAAATGGGCGCTCCGCTGGTCGGATTGAACGATTCGGGAGGCGCCCGGATACAGGAAGGAGTTGAAAGTTTGGCCGGTTATGCCGATATTTTCTATAACAATGTTATTTCATCGGGTGTAATCCCGCAGATTTCTGCCATACTTGGCCCTTGCGCCGGTGGTGCGGTTTACTCCCCTGCCCTCACCGATTTTATTTTTATGGTGAACGAAAAAAGCCACATGTTTGTAACCGGTCCCGAAGTTATAAAAACCGTGACCCACGAAGAAGTTACCAAAGAAGAACTGGGTGGGGCGTTTGCCCACAACAGCATAAGCGGGGTTGCCCATTTTAATGGTAAAGACGAAGACCAGACCATAATGATGATTCGCGAATTGTTAAGTTTCCTTCCATCGAATAATCTTGAAGATCCACCGGTTAAAACCACAATTGATCCGTCGGATAGGGTTGAAGAAAGTTTGCAGGAAATTGTTCCGGCAGATCCGAACAAACCTTACGATATGCACGACATTATTCAGAAGGTAATCGACAATAGCCACTTTTTGGAAGTACAGGCACAATATGCACAAAATATTATTGTGGGATTTGCCCGTTTTGGTGGCAAACCCGTTGGTATTGTTGCCAACCAGCCCGCCCATCTTGCCGGTGTACTCGACATCAATTCTTCGGTGAAAGCAGCGCGTTTTGTGCGGTTCTGCGACGCGTTTAATATTCCGCTGGTAACTTTTGTTGATGTGCCGGGATTTTTGCCGGGTACCAGCCAGGAATTTGGCGGAATTATTAAACATGGCGCTAAATTATTGTATGCATTTGCCGAAGCTACAGTACCGAAAATCACAGTTATTACCCGTAAAGCTTATGGCGGCGCTTACGATGTAATGTCGAGCAAACACATTGGGGCCGATGTAAATTTCGCCTATCCTACTTCGGAGATTGCAGTAATGGGCCCCGAAGGCGCTATTAACATTATTCACCGAAATAATCTTACCGATGAAGAAAGGGCGGCTGCAGTTCAGGACTACCGCGAAAAATTTGCCAATCCATACAAAGCGGCTTCTTTGGGTTATATCGACGAAATTATATACCCGCGCGATACCCGTAAAAAAATTATCGGGGCTTTGGATATGACCCAGAATAAACGAAAATCGAACCCTCCAAAAAAACATGGGAATATTCCGTTATAATCTATTTGATAAATAACAATTTATTTCTACTTTTGCGCTTCCAAAAATTTTGGAAGAATTTATTAATAATTTAAAAATTAGTTGATTATGTTGAATCAGTACGAAACCGTCTTCATATGTACTCCCGTTTTATCTGAGCCACAGGTAAAGGAGACGGTAAAAAAATTCAAGGACATCATCACAAACAATGGATGTGAGCTGCTCCACGAAGAGAATTGGGGAATGAAAAAACTGGCCTACCCAATCCAAAAGAAATCTACCGGCTTTTATCAGTTATTTGAGTTTAAAGCCGATCCTGCATTTATAGCGAAACTGGAAATTGACTTTCGCCGCGATGAAAGGGTTATCAGGTTTATGACCGTAAAACTCGACAAATTCGCTGTAGAATACAGTAACAAGAGAAAAAGGCTTCAAAAAGAAAAAACTGAAAAGGAGGGTTAAAAATGGCACAAAGTTCAAGTGAAATCAGATATCTGACTCCACCGTCAGTAGAGATTAAAAAGAAAAAGTATTGCCGTTTCAAGAAAAACGGGATTAAATACGTTGATTACAAAGACCCCGAGTTTTTGAAGAAATTCTTAAACGAACAAGGCCGGATTTTACCGCGCCGTATTACAGGGACTTCGTTGAAATACCAGCGCAAAGTTGGCCAGGCAGTTAAACGTGCACGCTTAATTGCTTTGCTGCCATTTGTAACCGACAACATGAAATAAAGGAGGAAAAGAAATGGAAATTATATTAACACAGGACGTTGACCGTCTGGGAAGCAAAGACGATTTAATTAAAGTTAAAGATGGTTTTGCACGTAACTTTTTAATTCCGCAGAAAAAAGCAATTGTTGCCACTTCAACTGCAAAAAAAGTATTGGCCGAAAACATTAAGCAACGCGCTCATAAACAGGCTAAACTTAAAAATGAAGCCCTGGCAATTGCTGAAAAACTGGCTAACAAGAAGATTACAATCGGTGCGAAAACAAGTACGCTTGGTAAAATTTTCGGTTCGGTAAATACCATTCAGTTGGCTGAAGCAATTAACAAGAAAGGTTTTGAAATTGACCGCAAACAGATTATGTTGCCCGAAGACCACATTAAAGAAATCGGAACCTATTCTGCTAAAATTAAACTTCATAAAGAAGTAATTATTGAAATAGAATTTGAGGTGGTTGCCGAATAGCATCCGACATCAAAAAACACTATATAAAAAGGGTTTCCGAAATTTTGGAAACCCTTTTTTGGTTACGGGACTGTGAGTTTCCAACTCACAGATTTTATGAATGGGGCTGTCTAAAAAGGCAGCCTCTTTTTTATGCTGCATTTTTTAAAGTGACACTTTCTTTACCTTTTGTTTGTAATTCGACAACCAAGTATTTCTGAAAATTGTCATAGCAATTGTTTCAATTTCGATTAATGCGCCAAGAGGTAAATCTTTTACTGCAAAAGCCGAACGGGCCGGTTTATTTTCGGGATAAAATTGTCCGTAAACATCGTTCATCGCTTTAAAATTGGCAATGTCGCTCAAAAAGCAGGTCGATTTAACCACATCAGCATAAGTGTAACCGGCGGCTTCAAGAATTGCTCCAATATTTTTCATTACCTGGAGCGTTTGTTCTTCAATCCCGCCTTCAACAAATTTTCCTGTCGCAGGATCAAGTGGTACCTGTCCTGAAATAAAAAGGGTTCCGTTCATCTCAACTGCCTGACTGTAGGCAGCCACAGCTTTGGGAGCTTTTTCAGTTGCTATAATCCGTTTCATATTCAATTCGTTTAAGTTAGAAATTATCGTAATTACTTTGACGTTTTTGTATTCTTAAATCTCTCAGCATAGACGATTTGGCGTTAATAACAAAGCTATAACTTTTCATGTAACCAAACGGAACAAAATTAAAAGCCATTTGCCAGCAATGCAGGTCGCGGTTGACATTGACCGTTGTATAAGAGAATTCCCTGGCCTGGATATCGAAATTGGTATTCATCGATATTTTCCATTTATCGGTTAAATCCAGATTCCCACGAATTCCCAATGTTTGCGAAAATCTTCCGTTGGGTGCGCCCGACGAAGGACCGGTGTAACTAAAACTGTAATCGAATCCAAAAGTCCAGGGCATACTAAAGTCAACATAACCCGGATTTAAATCCGGCACAGGAGATTTTTCATTTTGTTCCTCGCTTCCCGGGGGTCCGGCACTTTTACTTTTGTCATCCTTCTTTTTCGAATTGAAATTCATTCCAAACGAAAGGTTTGCATTTGCCAGCCTTCCAATTCTGCCAAAGCCGGTTTTATTATTCCATACATATTCGTTAATCCGCTGATATTGGTCGTTTAACATATACGGATCGATGAGAGTACCCATATTTATGCTCACACCTGCAACTGTTGTTCTGGCCCTGATGCTGATTGGCGCCAGATTCATCGAGTCGGCAATTAAATTATACGATGATGATAAACTCAAATTATCGATAAGTTTTACTTTTTTGTATTTATCGGCGCCTTTAGTAGCAGTTGTATCTTTTGTGTCCAAAACTTTCATTTCGAGGTTGTTATTTAACGAAAGGCTAATAGCGCCCGATGCTCCCCTGCCCGGAGAACCCCCGTAAACTCCCCCTTCGTTAACATCAAAATATCCCACTTTTCCGGTCGAGTCGATTTGTACCTCCTGCCAGTAACCAAACCGGGATTCGCCAAAATCGGGACGATAACTAAAACTCCCTGACGGGGTTAATTTATGCCTTATGCCCTTTATCCGCGAATTTGGGTTTCGCGGCATAAACATTCCGTAAATATTTGTCGAAGCGCTTAAACTGTAACTGTAGTCATAAACCCTGCTTAGCCCGCTAATCGTATCCTTGTCGATATTTGACGGCCTTCCGTATTCATCATAAAAAGTTTGGCCTTCGACATAAGTATAATTGTATTTTTTAAAATACCATTTTTCATCGTAACCAATACTCGGGCTAACATTGATATATTTTGCCAGGTTAAAACCCGGAAAAGCAAATGGGATATTATGTTTAAGCCCGTTTTTCCAATCATCGGGAAACGCTTTTTTCAGTATTTCATACTCTTTTGCGGTAATCGAATTTCTTAAATTACCGGTATAGTTTATTCCAAATTTTTCGTAAAATTTTACCGTTCCAACCCTGTTCTTCTTGCGAAACGGATATACTTTAGCCATGCTAAATGTCATTTCGGGCAACGACAAAGTAAGTGTTGTGTCTCTAGAATTTTGCGAATGGCGCAGGTTTACCGACATATTAAATGGTGTATTTTCGAATTTTTGAGAATATGAAATGCTCGATGATTTCTGGGTTTGCAAGTATTGGTTACCACCTCTTTGTCCCTCGTATGAGTTTTGCCTATCGTAACCGCTGCTCGATAAATTAACACTTGCAGAAAATGTACGGCTGGGATTAGCTTTTTGATCCTGGCTGTGATTCCATGTCACCGCATATTGTGGTGTTCGTGTGTATGTATCTAATCCCGATTCGCCGTATACATTTACATTATACCTGAAATCGAAACCGCCGCCAAACTTGTAGCGTTTGCGGTAATTGGTGTGTGTTTGCACACCCCACGAACCTTTTGAATACACCTCTCCCCTGACGGCCAAATCAAAATATTCGCCGGCTGCCCAGTAATATCCGCCATCGCGTAAAAAGAAACCCCGGTTTTGTTCTTCTCCGTACATGGGAACTAAAACACCCGATGAATATGTTGGCGAGTTTGGAAAAAATCCAAAGGGCAGCATTGGAAAATAAATTGGGAAATCTTCTAAAACCATGTATGCCGGACCGGTTACAATTTTCTTGTTCGAAATAACTTTTGCTTTGGTCAAATGCATGTAAAAGTGAGGATGATCAGCATCACAGGTGGTGTACTTGGCATCTTCGGTAATAAATGTTTCCTTCCCTATTTTCTTGGTACGGTCGCTCAAAATAAATCCTTCGCCTTGTTTCGAAACTACCTTTGTAATAAAGGCCTTTTCGGTTTCGAAATTGTACCGCATTGTTTCCGACTCATATTCCTCAGAACCTTGTTTAAAAACTGGTTTTTCAACCATTTTTTCGGTACTGTCCCTAATTCCCTGTGCATAAATTTCTTTGGTCTCCAGGTCAAGTTCGATGTAATATGCCGTCAATTCGATTTCCTGATATGTTACCCTGGCATTTTTATAAAGAAACACTTTTTGCCCATCCAGTGAAATAACAATCGAGTCTTCGGCGCTGTAAACAATTGGAGCTTCAATGAAGGGTTCCATGGCCTTTTTGGCAGTATCGGCCGACATGCTGTTTACTAAAATTGAATCAGTGATTAACGTATCAACCGGAGCAAGTTCAGCATTTAATTTTACTGCAGATAACTCAGCACTATTGGCTGTGTACTTTTCCGGTTCCTGACTGAAAACTATGAAGGGAAAAAGGAAAATTAAATATGTAATTATAATCTTATACAAAATGCTTTCTGAATTACTAACTGCCAACATGCACGGCAAAAATAAAAATAAGGGTTATAGTATAACGCTAATAAATGCAAAATAATTTTAATATTTCTATTTTTACCTTGAAAACAAAAAACATGATGAAGAAGATTTTTTTAAATTTCATTTTGGCGTGGCATTTAATTTTAATTTCGGAAGCTGCCATTTGGGGTAATTCAGTTTATTCATTTAAAAAAGACGAAAAACGCATTACTGTGGTTGTAATTGATCCAGGGCATGGAGGAAAAGACTA
>CAMTWS010000186.1:0-9528 GCA_947085485.1 uncultured Prolixibacteraceae bacterium | reverse complement strand
GTCTGCTCCGAAAAGTCCTTTGACCCCCTAACCCCCAAAGGGGGGACTTCCTAATTCAATGATTTTCAGATGTTCCCCTTTGGGGTTAGGGGTCAAACAGATGAAAATTATTGAATTTCCGACTTTTCGGAGTGATCTCAAAGTTCAAAGTTCAAAGTTCAAAGTTTGCTGCAACCAGCAGCCAGCATTATTTGTACGATAAAATCCGCTGTTCGCCTTCGAGGGCGCGGTAAGCGGTTAAATCCTGCGATACTTCGAGCGTGCCAAGATATTCGCCTGCAGCATTGCGCAATGCAAAATATTCGATGTGGATCAATTTACCACCCATATTTATCCAGAACGGCGCCCGTGTTTGGCGGCCGCTTTTAAAATCGTCGAGGATTTTATCGACAATGTGCGCGCTTGCCGGGGGGTGGCAATGACGGACATCACGGTTCAGAATAGCACGGTTCCGCTGAAAAATACGTTCGCTGCTTTGTGAGAAATATTTCACTTTGTCGTTGCGGTCAACAAAAGTCATGTCAACGGGCAGTGTATTTAAAATGGCCAGCAGCTCTTCGGCAGTAAAACTTCCGGTTGGAAGTTGAATGCTCCCACCCTCTTTTTGCATTGCGTTAATATCTTCCGTTTCAATTCCTTCAGGTTTCCATTCCACCTGCGGATCGTACAAACAGTAGCCAATTTCAAGCGACTGCTTTTGAATTTCGTACCAATCTCCATCGGCTAAAGTGTCCATCAGCATCGGAAAAAGAATTTCCTCTTCCTTGATGGTCATTTCAGAAACCCCTTTTAACGCAGGAAGCAGAATAATTTCGGCTGAAACAAGCAGATCTTCCTTTGTTAAATCGGGCGTTTGCAAAATTTCAATGCTGCCTTTTATCAAATCCCTGATTTGGTCGTGCTTGCCCCACATTACTTTGGGCGGACCGGTAATTCCCGCTTTTTCGAGGTATGGAAAAATGAGGTACTCTTTACGCCGGTAATGTTTATCCACATCCATTAACTGGTTGAATGCCCCGCGGATTTTTAAAACTGCATTCAAATAATCGTCGCCTTTCCTATATTTAATTGTTAAAAGTTCCTCTGTAGTGTTATCCGAAAGTCGTTTTAGCGCTTTGTTTTCCTCGATTAAAACATCAACAGGGTGGCCTCCGGGGATGGTTTTTGAAGCCGAGAGATCTACTGTTCCGTGCAAAACAGCCGAGTGGGCATCGCACAGCCGCAACACTTCCTCCTCGGGCAGTCCCTCTTCAATCAGTTCCTGCTCCACTTCCACCACTTCGCCATACGGTATATTGCTCAGGCTTTCAAGCAACTCTATCCTCACCGATTCCTGCGAACCGCCATGGTGAAGTTTCAAAATTAACTCCTTCAATTTTGATTTTCTGAATTTCGAATTGTCTAAATGTTCGCTCATTGCCCCTTTATTTTATGTTTCCAGTTTTTTATGCGATCTTTCATTATTGTTTGCCGGCCATTTCCAATGCTTTTGGAAAAAGAATGTTGTTTTCAAGATGAACGTGAATATGCAAATCGTCTTCAAACTGTTCGAGCAATTTAAAAGCAACCACGTATGTATTGCAACCATCTTCGGGCACCATGTAGCCCTTGGTAATTTTTTTGACGTCATCCATCGCGCCGCCTGCAAAATCATGTTCGCCTGTCATGCGGGCTATTTCTGAAACAATGGTTTCTTTGGCTTTTAATGAACCCGTATTTACTACCTCTTTTATTGCCGGAAAAAGTACCTCCTCCTCGTTTTTTAAATGCTGTAGCAATTCGGTATTGATTTTTACAAATAAATCGGCAACTTCAAACAGCTCAGGATGATGATCGCCATGAACCGACGCTATTTTTTGGGTGTAGAAAACCAACTCGGGCAAATTTTTCAACACAAATTTATGGTGTGTATTTACAATGTATTCGCTCAAAAAAACAGTATCCCAGTTTTTAAAATTCACGAATTCGTTTACAGTTCCCCTTGTAATTTTCAGAATTTCATTTTCAAGTTCAAGAGCGTCAATTTCGTTTTCTGTGCAGGCTTCCGTAAACGATTGTTTTCCTCCGCAGCAAAAATCGATACCTGCCTTTTTAAATACCGAAGATGTCCTGAAATCGTTGGCAACAATTTCGCCCACTGTCAAATCTTTAAGTTGTAGCTGTTCCATATCTTTAATTTTTTATTGAATTCCGGTACAAATATATAAAAATATTTTACTAAAGGACTAAAAGGTCTCTTAGTGATTACAAATTTTTTATTACTTTTGTTTCATCACTCAAAAACCGTAATCAAGTGTTTAAAAAAGAAACCGAATATGCATTGAGGGCGCTGGTTTACATTCAGTTGCAGAATTCAAAGGAGCGACGGCCGGGAATTGCAGAAATAGCTTCCGAAATTGAAACCCCACAGTCGTTTACAGCAAAAATTTTGCAACGCATGGTAAAACAGGGTTTTGTTGAATCGCTGAAAGGCATCAACGGCGGGTTCTTTTTTAATCCTGCGAAGGAAGATTTACCATTAAAAAAAGTGATTGTCTCTATCGAAGGCGATTCTTTGTTCAGCGGTTGTGGGTTTGGGCTAAAACATTGCGACGAAAACAATCCCTGTCCGCTTCATTTTAGTTATGCGCCCATCCGCGATGCCATCAACAAACTGGTTGCAGAAGAAACCATTCAGGGCTTAGCAAGGAAATATAATGCGGATGATAAGATGATTCTGAACCGGTTGAATTTAACTGCCCATGTGGAAAAATAATGCAAAATATATTAATTGCCCTCAGCTTCAGTCCGGCACATTATCTTTTTACACAAATTAACTACTTATGAACTTTATCTGTATTGTTTTATAATATATTTGCAGCATGATTGAAAACCGAAGAAATATTTTATTTGTTTTTATTGTAATTGTTGCCATGGTAACCGGTTATGGGCTAAATTCGCAATTACAGGAAGTACCTTATATGGTTGAACTACCGACAGAAAACCAAAATACATTAAGCGATTTTCAATCAGATTTTGATTCGCCTGAAAATGGAAATTCAAATCATGTCCCTAAAATAATCTGTATTATTGATAATGGACCGGCCTCTTTTGCAATAAAAAATCCGGCTTTATTAAATTTCCATGCTTTTGCTGTCTGGCAACCGCCAAAAAATTATTAACAATCCTGATTTTCTCACTTTAACAAATCCTGAGAATATATCATGTTAATGAAATTGAATTATTTAATGGCTATTGCAATTTCAGGGTTAATTGATGCCATCCTGAGATTTAATTATGAATTACCAGGCATTACAAAATAGTGATTTTATGAATGTAAGAAGTTCAACCAAACGACTGGAGTTAATAAACCGTTATTACAGGATTACCAGGTTTTACCCGTTTTTAAAAGATATTGCAGTAAAAGGAGGGATTACAACAATTGTTTTTGTTTTAATAATCCTGGGACTTGAGCTATTTGTTCTAGATATAAATACATTTTTAAACAATTTGGTGGCAACATATTCGCCCCAAATCATCTTTTCATTTTTTTTGATTTCCGAAACTGCTTTGGGATTAATACCTCCTGAAGTTTTCATAGCATGGGCTTCAAAATCAGTAACTCCCTGGTTGTTTTTGCTTTTGTTGGCTACCATGTCATATATTGGCGGAATCATTTCCTATTTCATAGGAAATCGAATGTTCCTGATTCCCTCGGTAAAAAACCATCTGGAAAACAAAATTGAAAGACATATTTCGAATTTACGGAAATGGGGAGGATTCTTTGTTTTTGTTGGGGCCATGTTACCGGTTCCACATTCGGTAGTTAGTTTTACTTCAGGACTGATAAAGTACAACTTCAAATATTATTTGCTTTGGTCGCTTTTGCGATATGCCCGGTTTGCCCTATACGCATTGGTTATATTTCAAATTTTTTAATTATATGAGAGCAAAGGAAAAATTTAAGATATTCACAAAAAAAACTTATCAGAAATGGTCAATCGCCTTAAAGGTTGTTCCAATTCTCATTTTGGTTACTTTCCTTAAGTTCCTGTCGCATGAGTTTGGCCTGGAAATCATGGAATTAAATGCGCTTTTCACTAGTTTGGTAGCAGGCACTATATTCCTGATAGGGTTTCTTATTAGCGGGGTTCTTTCAGATTACAAGGAAAGTGAAAAAATCCCGAGCGAACTGGCAGCATCAATGAGAACCCTATTTGACGATACTTGCACCATTTTTAAAGGCAAAAACTCAGCAACTGCTCTTCGATTCATCGAATTTCAAAAATCATTTACCGACTTGTTAACCGATTGGTTCTATAAAAAAGAGAGAACACATGCATTGTTAAAAAAAATTAGTGGCATGAACGATTTTTTTGTTGATTTTGAAAATGAAGGTATTCAGGCCCCTTATATTATTAAATTGAAGAATGAACAAAGTAGTATCAGAAAGATGATATTAAGAATTGATACTATTAGAGATACCGACTTTATTGGATCTGCATACGCAATTGTTGAAACGATGGGATTTTTAATCGCCCTGGGGTTGATTGTTATAAAAATTGAACCATTTTACGCCTCACTGTTTTTTACGTTGCTTGTAACATTCCTTATATCATATATGTTTCTGCTAATTAAAGATCTCGATAATCCGTTTGATTATTCTGTAAATGGTGAAACAGGGACTGAGATTTCATTAAAACCGATTCACGATCTTAAATTTGCAATAAATGATTTTTAGTTTTATTCAATCAGGAATATGGAATTAAAGAACAACAACTTACGGCAGTGGCACTCAAAAAGCGACATTGATGTACTTAAAAGTCTTGAAAGTTCGCAATCGGGACTTACAAGTGAACAGGCAAAAAAAAGGTTTCAGGAATTTGGCCCGAACCAAATAAAAAAGAAATCAAAGGACACCGTTTTTAAACTGTTGTGGAGGCAAATAAACAACCCGCTTATCTGGGTTCTTATTGGCTCAAGTACAGTTGCCATATTGCTGGGCAAAATCACCGATGGGCTGGTAGTGCTTTCGGTTGTGGTTATCAACACCATCATCGGGTTTATTCAGGAATTTAAAGCAGGGAAAGCTATCGAAGCGCTCAGCGATATGGTACCCGAAAATGCAATCGTTTTGCGCGATGGCCAAAACATAACTATCCCCGTTTCCGAAATCGTCCCGGGCGATATTGTGCAACTGGCAGCGGGCGACCGTGTCCCGGCCGATATGCGGCTTATCCATCAGAAAAATTTATACGTCGAAGAAGCGGCACTCACAGGCGAGTCGTTGCCATCGCAAAAATCAATTGACATTATTAACATTGATGCAGTATTGGGCGACAGAAAATGTATGGTTTACAGCGGCACACTTGTTACAGCAGGAACTGCTACTGCGGTTGTTGTAGAAACAGGAATGTCAACCGAACTCGGTAAAATATCGGATATGCTTAGTGAAGCAACCGATTTGGAAACACCGCTCACAAAAAAACTGGCTACCATTGGCAATTATCTTACAATTGGAATTATTGCCTTAACGGTAGTAATAATGATAGTGGGTACTATGCGCCTCCTGGGGCAAGGCATTTTGTTGGGCATGGCGCTAAAAGACAGTTTAATATTTGCAATAGCTTTGGCAGTTGGCGCCATACCCGAAGGCTTACCTGCCGTGGTAACCATTGCCCTTGCCATTGGCGTGCAGCGAATGGCAAAGCGCAAAGCTATTATCCGTAAGCTTCCGGCAGTTGAAACTTTAGGGAGCACAACTGTTATTTGCTCCGATAAAACAGGTACCCTTACACGTAACGAAATGACCGTTAACGAACTTTGGACAGCCCAAAGAAGTGTTAGGGTTACAGGAGTGGGATACAACCCAACAGGCGTTTTTATGGCTGATGGGAAAGAAATAGATTTTTTGCATGCAGACATGCTTGCCCTTTTGAAGAATGCCTCTTTGTGCAGCGATGCAGGAATAAAAGCTGAAGAAGGAAATAAATTCAGCATTACCGGCGACCCAACCGAAGTTGCACTCATTGTTGCCGCTGCCAAAGCAAACATCGACACCGAAGAATTACGAAAAAACCATCCCCGTATCGATGTTATCCCTTTCGATTCGGAGCTTCAATATATGGCGACGCTCAACAGGCTTGATGAAAATACTATCATCCTAAAAGGTGCGCCCGAGGTTATTATGAAGCGTTGCAACATCCACTTTGGCGGATTCGCTCTTGAACAGCATGAAATTATAGCGCAAATTGAACGGTTGGGCGCGAAGGGGATGAGGGTATTGGCAGTTGCCCAAAAGAACCGTGACAATGCGGATAATCGGGAACTGACAGAAAATGATGTAAGTGATGGGTTTCTATTCGTTGGGCTTATCGGGATGATCGATCCTCCCCGATCCGAAGCAATAGAAGCAATTAAACAATGCCACAGGGCAGGAATAGTTGTAAAAATGATTACAGGCGACCATGCTGCCACCGCCCGCGCCATTGGAATGGATCTGGGCCTGTCGGAAAACGGCGATGTTGTAACCGGTGTGGCTTTGGCTAAAATGGACGATGAAACGCTTTTTAAAACCGCCAACGAAATAAATATTTTCGCACGTGTTGCCCCTGAGCATAAACTAAGGCTGGTAAAGGCATTGCAGCGAAACAACGAAATTGTTGCAATGACGGGCGATGGCGTAAACGATGCCCCTTCGCTAAAACAATCGAATATAGGCGTGGCAATGGGCATAACAGGCACTTCGGTATCGAAAGAGTCGGCCGACATTGTACTTGCCGATGATAACTTTGCAAGTATCAGCGCCGCGGTTGAGGAAGGCCGCCGGGTTTACGACAACCTTCTTAAATCGCTCGCTTTCTTGCTCCCAACAAATTTAGGACTGGCATTTATCCTCATTTACGGCATCATGTTTTTCCCTTTTAACCCGATAACGAAAGAACTTTTACTGCCAATGCTGCCAACGCAGTTGCTTTGGATAAACCTTGTGGCAGCCGTTGCGCTTGCATTGCCCTTAGCTTTCGAAGTGATGGAGCCAAATGTAATGAGGCGCCCGCCCAGAAAGCCGGAAGAACCGCTGTTTAACCGTTTTATCACTTTTCGTGTTGTTTTGGTTTCGCTTTTAATGACTGCCGGCACAATTGTTATGTTTAACCTGGAATATACAAAAGCCCTGGCCGACCCAACCACTATCGCGAAAGCGCTTTCAAAAGCACAAACTATGGCTGTTACATTCGTAATAATGTTCCAGATATTTTATATGCTGAATTGTCGTTCGTTAAGAGATTCATTGCTTAAAATCGGGGTTTTCAGTAATTATACAATCTTTGCAGGAATTGGCGCTGTTTTATTGCTTCAGGCAGTTTTTATTTATGCCCCATTTATGCAAAGCATATTTGGCACTGCGGCGCTTGGATTAAACGATGTTCTTATTATTGTCGCTTTCGGGTTTTTTATTTTCCCGGTGATTTGGTTTGAGAAATGGATATTAAAAGCAATTCAAAAAAAAGTGTAGCCTGTAAATTGGGCAACCCTGATTTATTCAAATTTTATAAAACTTATTGAAATTCGTTTAAATTCCCTTTGGTATTAACCCGCACACTATCTACCAGATACGGACTGTCGCCACGCCACATTAACGCGCTATTCTTCTCTTTGTAATGAACAACTACATGTTCTCCCTGCAATTTTTCCAGTTTTTTGGCAACATTTTCATCTGTAACCGAAAAAAAGAATTTCTCGGAGGCTAACGCAATATTGGAACTCGATTGTACACTGCTTAGAATCATTTCCCCTTCGTAGGTTTTGAAAATAGTCCCTTTACGTGAAAATTTCTGCAACAATCCGGCCCGGTACCCATCGCTGTAGGTAAAGCTATATTTCCAATACGAAAAAGCAACTATTATAAGAACAAGAATAAAAAAAATCCACAAAACAACTTTCTTCATAACATTTGAATTTATATCGAATAAACATATTAAAAAACCACCTGATTTTAATAGATTGTCCCGATTTTAAAAAGGAAAACCTGTATTATAGTCCGTATAAATTTCTGAAGTTTTATTTTCCCTTTTTTGTTTCAACAAGTACAACACCATTAGCACCGCGGGAACCGTAAACCGATGACGACCCATCTTTCAAAACATCAACCGATTGAACATCGAGCGGTGACAAACCTGAGAAATCATCTGCACTCACGATCATGCCGTCAACCACCAAAAGTGCAGCATCTGACTCACTTCCGTAAATTGTTTTTGTTCCCCTGACAATAATTCGGTTTCCTTCGACAGTAACCCCCGGGAACTGGCCTTGTACCAAATCGAACATATTGGTATAAAGAGAAAAATCGATATCGTTTTTATTCAACGAGGAAACAGAATTCAACAAACTTTTTGCATCAACATAACCGTAACCAACATTAACATAACGCCCGGCCAATTCCATATTATTGCCGCCTTTTTTCAGTTTCAAATTGACTAAAATCAACCTGATGCCTTTCTCAATTTTAACTTTTTGCTTTGTACTTTTCACCAAAACATCGACACCAATTAAGGGAATGCTGTCGAATGTTGTAATTTTACCAACCAGTGTTTTGTCCTGCCCAAAGGTGAACGATGATAACAGAATGATAAACAGGAAAAGGGTTGCTTTTTGGATACTTAACTTCTTCATAACTGCAATTTATAACCAAATGAAACAACTTGAAAAATCGAACTTTGGTTTGACGAAGCTACTGAATTTTAGTTTAATAAGGAAGGTTTAATCTTTAAACTGTACTTTACCGAATGTACTGCCCACCTTTTTACCCGTTATTTATACATATTAAACCAAATGCATCAAACAATTCAAAAGCGCCATGAACAAAAACCAATTAAACAAAAATTTCCTTTATTTTTAGATCGAATAATAAATCCAACTTCATGAAACAAATCATATTCATATTTATCATTTTTCTTTCGGGAATTATTCCCGCGCAATCTCAAAATGTTGATTTTAAAAAGCTGGACAACTACTTTGAAAAATCTGCCAAAGAGTGGGGAATCCCCGGAATGAGCGTCGGGATTGTAAAGGACGGGAATATGGTTTTCAGCAAAGGTTACGGAGTTCTGGAAACAGGCAAACCCGAAAAACCTGATGGAAATACATTGTATGCGATTGCTTCGAATTCCAAAGCTTTCACTTCGTCAATTATTGCCATGCTGGTGCAGGAAGGAAAACTGAAATGGGACGATAAAGTGCAAAAATACCTGCCATATTTCGAGTTGTACGACCGGTTTGTGAGCCATGAAACCACCATCAAAGATTTGCTTTGCCATCGGGTTGGGCTGGGCACTTTCAGCGGAGATGTTATCTGGTACAAGTCGGAACTAACTTCCGAAGAAATTATTAAACGATTGAAATACCTTCCCAACCAGTTTAATTTCCGCGATGGATTTGGCTACTCGAATGTGATGTATATTACTGCCGGAGAAATAATTAAAACAGTTACCGGCAAAACATGGGGACAAAATCTACAGGAGAGAATACTGAATCCGGTAAAAATGGACC
>CAMTWS010000185.1:0-10385 GCA_947085485.1 uncultured Prolixibacteraceae bacterium | reverse complement strand
TAATCGGTAAAAAAACTCAATTGCGAATCGTATGATTTTCTGTTTTTTGAAACCGATTCTGCAATCAGTTTGTGTCTAAGTTTTTCCGGCGCCCAATCGGTTGTTGACGCGGGGAGTTCGTTGCAGGTGATAAAATACTTTGCTCTTTTCATAACTATTCCAATTTTTTGAAGATGAAGTGAATTTAATTTTCGGTGGCGGCGTGCCAGTATAATTTTTTGCGCCGATTGGACTCCAATTCCTGGAACGCGCAAAATCATCTCGTAATCGGCGCGGTTGATATCCACCGGGAATTGGTGCATGTTTCGCAGGGCATATCCAAGTTTTGGGTCGATATCCAAATCCAGAAAAGGTTGGTCCTCTGTGAGGATTTCTTCGGCTTTGTAATGATAAAACCGCATCAGCCAGTCGCTTTGGTACAACCGGTTTTCGCGCACAAGCGGAGGTTTGTTAAGGGCAGGCAAGCGTTGGTCATAACTATTTACCGGAAGGTAGCCCGAAAAATAAACCCGCTTCAAATTCTGAGTCTTGTACAAACCCGATGAAAGCAAAATAATCTGCCTGTCGGTTTCAGGGCTGGCGCCAATAATCAGTTGCGTGCTTTGTCCGGCAGGAGCAAAACGCGGCGCTTTTCTGAATTTTTTTTGTTCTTCTTTACTGGCCAGAATTTCATTTCTTATCTGGCTCATGGGTAACAAAATACCTTTGTAATTCTTTTCCGGGGCCAACCGTTTTAAATGAAGTTCTGTTGGTATTTCTATATTCACACTCAACCGATCTGCCCACAAACCAGCTTCGTGGATCAGTTCCGGGCTGGCCCCGGGAATGGCCTTTAAATGAATGTAGCCATTGTAGTTTTCCTCTAATCTTAATTTTTTGGCCACCTCAACCAATCGTTCCATTGTAAAATCGGGGCTTTTTATTACACCCGAACTTAAAAATAATCCCTCGATATAATTTCTGCGGTAAAAACCGATGGTCAAATCAACAATCTCCCCAACAGTTAAAGTTGCCCGCTGCCTGTCGTTGCTGCAGCGGTTTACACAGTAGGCGCAATCGTAAATACAGTGGTTGGTCATCAGAATTTTAAACAAACTAACACAACGCCCATCTTCTGTAAAACTGTGGCAAATTCCGCATGCCACGCCGTTTCCAATCCCCTTTGTGGCGTTTTTCCGGTTGCTTCCGCTCGATGCACACGAAACATCGTACTTTGCGGCATCGGCCAGAACACTAAGTTTATATTGAACATTTTCGTTACTCATTTTCAAATTGATAATAATATTATCATATTCACCGATAATAATTTAATCATTTCTTTTACACTACAAACTTTTTTTTTAATTTTGAATAAAAATATTTTGAGCAATGAATTTCTTTAGCAGCAACATCAAACTTTTACGATCACGAAAAAACCGGACACAAAGCGATTTGGCCGCGGCATTGGAAATAAAGAGAACAACGGTAAATGCAGTGGAAAATTCAATCAGCCAGCCCACTGTTCCGCAATTGCAGGCCTTTTCAAAATATTTTGGAATTGCAATCGATACGTTAATCAATACCGATTTAAATCAACTCTCAGAAAGCCAGTTTACCGACCTTCAAAACGGGTTCGATGTTTTTATCAGAGGAAGCAACCTGCGGGTAATTGCCACAACTGTTGACCGAAACAACAACGACAATATTGAGTTTGTAAACGAAAATGCAAAAGCTGGTTATGTGACCCGTTTTTCCGACCCCGAATATATTGGAAATCTGCCCGTTTTTCAGTTGCCGTTTTTATCTCAGGAAAAAAAGTACAGGGCATTTACCATTTCAGGCGATTCGATGGTGCCGATTCCCAGCGGATCGGTGGTGATTGGCGAATTCGTACAGGATTTTTATGATATTAAAACCGGTGATGCATGTGTTTTGGTAACCCATGACGAAGGAATTGTTTTCAAAATTGTTGAAAATAAAATTGCCATTAGTTTCAACCTACGGTTGATCTCTCTGAATCCTGAATTTTCACCGTTCGAAGTTCCGGTTTCAGAAATAAAGGAAGTATGGAAATTTGTTTGTTACCTGAACACTGAAATCCCGGAGCCGGAAACCGATATTCGGAAAGTTTTGAAGACAGTGAATGAATTAAAGGTTGAACTTCAAAACCGGATTAAACAAGATGGAATTGCTTAAAGCGATGCTATTTTTTCAGTTTATTTGTGACGGATAGCATCCAGCCTGCGGCAATGGATGCCATCCTCAGACCTTTTTTGTACCTTTGAAAAAACAGTTTCAAAAATGCACGAAGCCCAATTTTATACAAAACTCGAAACCCAAACCGTGCGTTGCGATCTTTGTCCATGGTTTTGCATTTTGAAACCCGGGCAAACAGGAAATTGCAAAGTGCGACAAAACATCGGAGGGAAACTGGTTACTCATGTTTATAACAAAGTTGCTGCATTCGGAATCGACCCCATCGAAAAAAAGCCACTTTACCATTTTCACCCCGGAAAGAATATTCTATCGATAGGTGAAGTGGGTTGCAACATGCATTGCAGCTTTTGCCAGAACCATAGAATTTCACAATGTTTTGCTTCTGAATATGTCGGATTTCAGGAAATAACTTCAGAACAAATAGCCGAAAAAGCGCTAAAAACACCTCGAAATATTGGCATAGCCTACACTTACAATGAGCCGTTTACATTTTACGAATTCATGCTCGAAACGGCAAAAATTGCACACGAAAACGGACTAAAAAACGTAGTTGTTTCAAACGGGTACATTAATCCTAAGCCACTTAAAAATTTGCTCCCATTTATCGATGCTTTCAATATCGATTTAAAAGCATTTTCAGAAGAATTTTACATGAAACAGACCAAAGGAAAGCTGGAACCGGTTTTGGAAACTTTAAATATAATTGCCAAAAGCCCAGCACATCTTGAAATTACCAACCTCGTTATTCCCGGGTTGAATGACAATGAAGCTGAATTTGCAAAAATGGTAAAGTGGATTGCCACAGAACTGGGAAATGATGTTCCACTCCACCTCTCCCGATATTTTCCGCAACATGAAATGAACCTGCCGGCTACATCAGTTAAAAAACTGGAAGCGCTTTACAAACTGGCAAAACAGCATTTGCAACATGTTTATCTCGGAAATGTTAACGACGAAATACGCTCATCAACAACCTGTGCAATTTGCAGCGAAACACTTATTTCGCGAAATCAATACAAAACCTCAATTCAAAATTTAGACGAAAATGGTTGTTGTAAAAATTGCGGAAATAAGGCGAATATTTCAATTTGAATAATAAGACAAACAAATCTTTTAATTTTTGTCAGTTTTTAATCCAAATTCCGTATCTTTTCAGGAGGAAAATAAAAAGATACGAACCATTAAATTATTTCAAAATGACAACAGAAGATTTTGTAAACCAACCCAAATTTCAGCAAATGCTGAAAGAAACAGAGAAACTGAAAGGCAAAATATTTTCTGATATAATTGATGGCGAGGGTCATCAATACGTAGATTTGGTGCAGGAAGGCGGCGGAGTTCTTGGAGTTGCCCTGGTGGGTTATACCTATATTCTTGAAGCCACAGGAATCAGGTTTTTCCATTTGGCCGGAACATCTGCCGGAGCCATAAATACCATGATTTTGGCTGGTATCGACAGCATCGACAAGGAAAAATCCAAACAGGTTTTAAGCGTTCTTGCCAAACAGGATTTATTTGAATTTGTTGATGGCGACAAGGATTTAAAAGAAATAATTCAAAAAGTGATTGATGGTACTCCATTCAAAAAATTGCTTACAAAATTGCTCTGGAATATCAGGAAAATAAAACAGGCACTTTTTATCAACCTCGGATTGAACCCGGGAAAAGCATTTGAAGTTTGGATTGAGAAGGTGCTAAAAGAGTCGCCAAATAAAATTACAACAGTTGGTGAACTAATCGAAAAAAGGGGTAAAAAGTATTTTCCTGCAGGATTGGTAAACCGGAATACAGGCCAGCTAATTACTGATGATTACGCACATATTCATGTTATTACAGCCGATTTAACCACTCAAACCAAAGTACTGTTCCCCAAAATGGCGCAATTGTACTGGGGCGACAAAATGTGGGATCAATCACCGGCAAAAATGGTTCGTGCTTCCATGTCGGTGCCGTTTTTCTTTGTTCCGTTTGAAATTGACAATATTCCGGGAGCCGGTCAACCTGCAAGCGACTTGTGGATTGAACAGGCCAACTTTCACGGTCCAATTCCTAAAAAAGTAAAATTTGTTGACGGGGGAATGATTTCAAATTTTCCCATAAATGTATTTCACAGCAAGAGTAAAAATGTGCCACGTAAACCAACATTTGGGGTAAAACTCAGCGCTTACCGCGAAGAATCATCAGACGTTGATGATTTGGGAGGCTTTGTTGGTTCGATGATTAGCACCATGAGACATGATTCGGATAATGAATTTCTGATTCAGAATCCTGATTTTAATAAGTTGATTTGTTTTATTGATGCAAATAAAGATTTTAAATGGCTCAATTTTAAAATGAGCGATGAAGATAAAAAGAAACTTTTTTTATTGGGCGCCAAAAAAGCACTTGTGTTTTTAAAAAATTTCGATTGGGAAGCTTATAAAAAATCGAGAGATATTCTGAGCAAATTGAATGATTAAATCGGTTTCTCCAAGTAACAATTATTCCAGGTTTTAAATGTGAAAATATACACTCCTCAGCTTTTTCAGGGTAGCCTGAATAACAACCGGTATTTCGAAGGCTGGTATTTTAAACACGTTTCATTCGACCGTGAGCAGGTTTTTTCGTTTATTCCCGGTGTAGCCCTCACAAAAAACAACAAGCATGCTTTTATCCAGATTCTTGATGGTATTACCGGAAAAACATGGAATATTAAATACCAGTTATCTGAATTTCGCTATTCGAAAAAAGAGTTTAATGTTTGGGTAGGCAAGTCAAATTTCTCGGAAAATGGAATTCAGTTAAATATCGACACAGAAGATTTAAAAATCAAGGGTGAAGTTTTTTACGCTGACCTTGTGAAATATCCATCCAGCCTGTTTTCTCCCGGAATTATGGGTTGGTATTCGTTTGTTCCCTTTATGGAATGTAAACATGGAATAGGTTCGGTTTTGCACAAATTAAGGGGATCGATTACCATTAACAATTCCGAAATTAATTTTTCCGAAGGAACCGGTTATATCGAAAAGGACTGGGGTATATCGTTTCCCGAATCGTGGATTTGGCTGCACTGCAACACTTTTAATCAACCCGGAATTTCTTTCACGTTTTCGGTGGCAAAAATACCGTGGCTGGGAAATTTTTTCATCGGCCACATCTGTTTTCTGTACGCAGAGGGGAAATTTCACCTGTTTGCGACCTATAACGGTTCAAAACAAGTCAGGCGAATTGAAAGCTCCGGCAGCGGGGCAAATGAACCGATTAATTAAGGAAAGTGTAGATTCGGATATCGAAATTGAGCTTTTTAATTGCGAAAACAAAATCGTATTTTCAGAAAAGGGATCCCGTGCCGGGCTTGAAATTATTGAAAAAATACTGAGCTATTTTTAGAAACAGGTTTATCCATTATTTTCACGTACTTTTGAAATCTCAAAAAAATATGATTGTTGAATGAAATTTTCAGAACTAGGAATACACGATGATTTACTGGATGCCATTTCGTATATGGGCTTCAAAGAGGCTACCCCAATCCAGGAACAGGCGATACCAATTATTTTAGACAGGAAAGATTTAATTGCCTGCGCACAAACCGGTACAGGAAAAACTGCGGCATTTTTGCTGCCCATTTTAGATTTAATTGCCGACTTGCCAGGTGACGAAACATCAACGCTGATTATAGTCCCCACCCGCGAACTTTGCATGCAAATC
This sequence comes from uncultured Prolixibacteraceae bacterium, assembly GCA_947085485.1. GTDB lineage: Bacteria > Bacteroidota > Bacteroidia > Bacteroidales > Prolixibacteraceae > Draconibacterium. Next base: position 4,502 of record CAMTWS010000185.1, on the reverse strand, counting down.
GACCAGCAGGTGCAGGGAATCGGTTATACCATGGGAATTCATTCGATTGCCATTTATGGCGGCGGAGATGGAGATAACTGGGGGCAGCAAAGAATGGCGCTTACAAAAGGGGCAGATATTGTTGTTGCAACCCCTGGAAAACTGATTTCTCATTTGAATTTGGGCTACGTAAAATTCGATACCATCAAATTTCTTATTCTCGACGAAGCTGACCGAATGCTCGATATAGGTTTTTACGATGATATTGTAAAAATCATTTCTTACCTTCCCAAAAAGCGACAAACACTGATGTTTAGTGCTACAATGGCGCCTAAAATAAGGACGCTTGCTTCGCAGGTACTGGTCAATCCCGAACAGATAAATATTGCCATGTCGAAACCGGCAGAAGGTGTTTTACAAGCAGCTTACCTTATATACAGCCAACAAAAAAACGGGCTGATAAGCCATTTAATTTCAGAGAATCCTGAATATAACAGCATACTTATATTTTGCTCGACAAAAAAGGCGGTAAACGAATTAACCCGCGTGCTGAAAAGACAAAAATTTTCGGTCGAAGCAATTTCGTCGGATTTGGAACAGGCGCAGCGCGAAGAGGTTTTGCAGGGGTTCCGCTCAAAACGAACACGTATTTTAGTTGCCACCGATGTAATGAGCCGTGGAATTGATATCAAAGACATTAACCTGGTTATCAACTACGATGTTCCTCAGGATGCTGAAGATTACGTACACCGTGTTGGCCGCACCGCACGTGCCGATGCCACCGGCGTAGCGCTTACTTTGGTAAACGAAGACGATATGTACAGTTTTCACCAGATTGAGCAGCTGATAGAACGCGAGGTATTTAAAATTCCATTACCTACTCATTTTGGCGATGGCCCTGAATGGAAAGTTAAAAGTTTCAGGGGAAGGCCACATACCGGAGGTTTTCACAAAGGAAAAAAAGGTGGTAAACCTTCGCGAAATTTTAAAGGCCGACTACACAAAGGATAAACTGTTGTTTTAACAGGCAATTTCCAATCCTTCTTTTTTAACAATTTGAATGATTGGTGACATTTCATCATTCTCAAATTTCTTGCTTCCAACAATATATGGTTCAATTCGGCTATTCACATTTCTGGTTAATGCCCATATTTTTCCAGCAAGCAAGTCATTCGAGACATCAAATTGTTCAGATACCAGCATCAAATCAATATCGCTTTCTTCGGTTTGAGTATCCGTTAAATAACTGCCATAAAGAAATGCTTTATCAATTCTGACACCTTCATTTCTTAGTAACTGTATGTATTTTTTTAAAAGTTCTATAATTGATTCTCCAGCCATTTTAAAAGGTTTTTAGTTTTTGTAAGATACTCATTTGCAACTTCAATTGATGTAATTTCAGGTTGATAATCAGGATATCTTCCTTCCAACTGATATTTCATCAATACACCTATAAACATTGTAAACTCCTCATCTAATAATAGATTCGCTTTTTCTGTCAAATAAATCAGGTTATGAGATCTGGGAGGAACTTCATTGGTTTCTTTTACAACAAATGCTTTAGTTGCCTTTTCGATTGCCAGGTGGCAAAAAAATAAACCATGCAAAAACTTTCCATTTTCAATCAGCAATTTCGCAGCATCTAAATCATTTTTAGCACCTTCAATCCAGTATTCAATTTGTTTATCAATGTTTAACATTAAACTTTAGATTTGTTCAAATATACAATAAACAATCAAAATCTATTTAAAATCTCCTGCTTCATTATTAATTCGCTATATCATTGTAGAACATCTCTTACTTTCTAATCCTTATTTATTTTCTAATTTTGCAAACTATGGCAAGGGTAGTTATCGGACTTTCAGGTGGTGTTGATTCGAGTGTGGCAGCGTTCCTGCTTAAAGAGCAGGAGCATGATTTGGTTGCACTTTTTATGGTGAACTGGCACGAACGGGTGGGTGCAGTTACCAGTGAATGTACATGGGAAGAAGATGCACTGATTGCCCGTTTGGTAGCCAAAAAACTCGATATCCCGTTTCATATTGTCGATTTAAGTGTTGATTACAAAAAGCGGGTAGTAGATTATATGTTTGCCGAATACCAGGCCGGCCGCACACCCAACCCCGATGTACTTTGCAACCGCGAAATCAAATTCGATTCATTTCTTGAGGAAGCCTTAAAATTTGATGCCGATTTTGTGGCAACCGGTCATTATTGCCGTAAAAGTGAAATTGAAGTTAACGGTGAAAAAATACATCAGCTTTTGGCAGGAAAAGATCCAAACAAAGATCAAAGTTACTTTTTATGCCAGTTGAACCATAAACAGCTCTCGAAAGCTATGTTTCCGGTTGGTGAACTGTTGAAGCCCGAAGTTCGGAAAATTGCCAAAGAACAGAATCTTCCTACTGCCGAAAGAAAAGATTCGCAGGGAATCTGCTTTGTCGGGAAAGTCGATTTACCAACTTTTTTACAGCAACAACTTCAGCCAAAAACAGGTAATATTATCGAAATACATGCTGATTTTATTGAAAAGAAAAAGCATCTCGAAGTTTCAGAAGAAAACTACCGCAAACTTTGTTTCCCATTTCCTTACAAACCTTGGAATGGAGCGGTAATTGGGGAGCACCGGGGAGCCCATTTTTATACCATCGGGCAACGGAAAGGATTAAATATAGGTGGTCATAAAGATCCACTTTTTGTATTGGCGACCGATGTACGGCGCAATATTATTTATGTGGGTGAAGGTCAAAACCACCCCGGATTATATAGGAAAGGACTGTTTGTTGCAGCAAATGAAATGCATTGGATTCGCACAGATTTAAAAATGCAACCCGGCGAAAAACGGGATTTTGATATCCGAATCCGCTACCGCCAACCACTTGAAAAAGGGACAATTCATTTGAATGAAGATGGCGCCTGGTTTATTTTCGAAGATGAGCAGCGTGGAATTACTTCGGGACAGTTTGCAGCCTGGTATTTGGGCGATGAATTAATTGGGTCGGGGGTGATTGCTTGAGGAAAGTCGGGAGTCCCGAGTAAGAAGCGGGAAGCATGAAGTTGGAAGTTGGAAGTTGGAAAAAAACTTTTATCATCAAAATAAAACCCTTCAAAAAATAACAAATAAGAAATAACGAATACGAAAATTGAAAAGGAAAAATCTTCGGACTCCGTTCCTCCGTCAATGGTCTTCAAAAGAAAACTTCGGACTTCGGTCTTCGGTCTTCGGTCTTTATACTATTTTAGCGGAAAATATTCAGCATGATAAAATCAATGACTGGCTTTGGTAAAGCCGAATTCGAGGTAAACAACAAAAAATTCACCATCGAAATTAAATCGCTAAACAGTAAACAAATAGATATAAACACGCGTATTCCCGCAATTTATCGCGAAAAAGATATCGAAATAAGACGTGAGCTTTCAGATAAACTCGAACGTGGGAAAATTGATTTTAACATTTATGTTGAAAATCTGGGCGACGAATCGAACTCGAAAATTAACGAGCCAATCTTAAAAAGTTATTTCAAGCAATTGAGCAAAATCAGCGCCGATTTAAACCTGGCAACCGATCAATCGATGTTGCAGGCTGCATTGCGCTTACCCGATGTGGTAAAAACAGAATATCAAACACTTGATGAAGAAGAGTGGCATATTATTCTTGAAAACATCAGGAAAGCAATTGCAGATATCGACAAATTTCGAGTTCAGGAAGGTGAAGCCTTAAAAATTGATATTCTAAACAGCATTGAACTAATTCAATCGCTACTGATACAAATTGAACCTTTTGAGGGGCTTCGGATTGAGGCCTTAAGGGCCCGGTTAACCGAAAACCTCGACAAATTAACGTTGAACGGAAATGTTGACAAGAACCGTTTTGAGCAGGAACTGATTTTTTATCTCGAAAAATTAGATATAAACGAAGAAAAAGTGAGGCTGGCCAACCATTGCGAATATTTTACAGAAACTATCACTGAAAAAGTCAACACCGGGAAAAAACTGGCTTTTATATCGCAGGAAATCGGCCGCGAAATCAATACAATTGGATCCAAAGCAAATAATATTGAAATTCAGAGAATAGTTGTACAAATGAAAGATTATTTGGAGAGAGTGAAGGAACAGTTGCTGAATGTGTTGTAGTTTCGAGTTTAATGTTCAAAGTTTAAAGTGAAATAAGAATTTCAACCTTATGTCTCAAAATTCAATATCTAAAACTCAGAAAAAAGGCAAACTAATTATATTTTCAGCGCCATCGGGAGCAGGAAAAACCACCATTGTCAGATATCTGCTTAACCAGAATCTCAATCTTGAATTTTCTATTTCGGCAACCAGCCGTGCTCCACGACATACCGAAACTCAGGGAAAAGATTACTATTTTCTTACTGAAAAAGAGTTCAGATTGAAAATTGAAAACGATGAATTTTTGGAATGGGAAGAAGTTTACAAAGGAATTTATTACGGGTCGTTAAAAAGCGAAGTGGAACGAATTCGCAACCTCGGGAAAAATGTAATATTTGATGTTGATGTTG
>CAMTWS010000184.1:0-15113 GCA_947085485.1 uncultured Prolixibacteraceae bacterium | reverse complement strand
CTTCCACAATCCCAATTTCCTCTTCCGTTAATCCATACAATTCATAAACCATCCGGTCAATTTCACGGTCGGTTTTGTCGATTTCGGATTTCAGGGTTTGGGCTTTTTGTTTTTGTTCGGTGAAATAGTCTTCCCATTCGGCTTCGTCCGAAAGGCTTAATTTTACCCGCTTTTTCGTGAGTTCTTTTATGTATTCTGCAAACGAAAGTAAATACCATTCCTGCAATTTTACCGACAAATCTTCCAGGTTAAATTTACGCTGAACTGTACGAGTAAATTTTGAAACAATGTCTTGTAATTCACTTGTCAGACGGGCACGTTCTGAAGCATAATTTGCGAGTAATGCTGTTTGTACTTCGTTTGCTTCAGGAATCGGAAAATGTTCAAAATAAACTTTTCTGATTTCACGTCGGTTATCTCCCAATTCAGGGCAATTCCACCAAATCCAAAGTTTTGTAAGTGACGAATTAAGTACTGCAGTTAGAAAAAGTAACGATACAGAATCATCTTTGGCAGTAAGAATAAAGCTTTTATCGTTACTGAAAAATCCGTTTTCATCGTAAATAAACGGAAACACCGAAGTCATATTTGGATAAATGATTTTGGGTTTTGAAAACTCTTCGTAATAGTTGATACTATCTTGAGTTTCAAACCATTTTCCGTTAGTTTTTTTCCGTGCGCCGTTTTCTCCGGTTTGTTTTAACCTGTCATACCCAAATGATAACAAATGATTCTTGATGGCAGGATAATTATCAATATCCAGATTTACAGAAGGAAAAGTACAAATCAAAAATTCAAATCCGGTAATTTGATAAGGCGAGATATCTCTTCCCCGAACCATTGGTTTTATCAATTCTGCACTTTTTGAGTCGACTGCAATCAATAGGTTTCGGGTTTTGTCGTCAATAAAAAATGCATCGTTAAAACCTGTTTTTATCCCGTAATTAATGTTTATCGGCAAATCTTTTAATTCGATGCCTTTGAGTTTCATTTGTTCGAGTTTACGTGCATCGTTTGGTGGAATAATTGTCCAGCTTTCAGCCGTAAACCTTCGTATGGTTTTATTGATTTCAAAATAGGTTTCCAAATCAGCAGTGTTGGTATTTAAAGCACAAGCTTCGGTTTTCAACTGGTAGGGTTCATTGGTCAAAATCAAGATATGAGGGTCAACCACTGCATCAGCAAAAACTGGTATTCCGGGAAAATCGATTAACATTTTTGGATTTACAGAGGATGTAAGGAATTCTCTTAAGCTTTCACCATAATTTACCCTCAACCATTTATTTGAGGTAATAAAACTTAAATAACCTCTGGATTTTAAAATTTGGCAGCCTCGCTCATAAAACAAGCAATACAAGTCAGCACTTTTATTATAAGTTTGGTAACTGCATTTTGAAAGTTTGTCGCTCATTTCTCCCATCGATTGGAGCTGCACATACGGCGGGTTTCCAATCACCACATCAAAACCACCTTTGGCAAACACTTCGGGGAATTCGGTGGGCCAGTGAAAGGCTTTTTCGCCGGCAACTTCAGGGTCGTCAATCAGCGAGTTTCCGCATTTAATATTGTTGCTCAGCGAGTGAGTTTCCGCCCTTTTTGCGCCGTGCGCAGCCACAACGAAAGTTTGGCAATTTCTATGGATTCTTCATTGATGTCAACGCCGTAAATATTGTTTTCGAGAATGCTGTTTTCCACTTCAGTAAAAACCATCGGCACCTCCAGCAGTTTTGCCCGCAGCTCGTCGGTGGTTCGGTGTTCGCGAATCAGAAAATCGAGCGCCTGGTTTAAAAACGCCCCCGAACCACAGGCCGGGTCGCAAATCGTCAGCGTCAACAGCCAGTTGCGGTAGTTAGTCAGTTTGTCGTCAAGCTCTTTCAGTTTTTTTGTGGTGCGTCCTTTCCTGCTTTTCAGGTACTCGCTTTCGTCGATTTCCAGTTCAGCCTTTTTTTCGCTGCAAAGTTTGCCAACCGTATTTTCAACAATGTATTTTGTAATGTATTTTGGCGTGTAAAAAACGCCGTCCTTTTTGCGTTTGCTTTTCTTCAGGTCAACTTCGGCCCCTTCAATCTGCGCCGCTACTTCCTCAATTTCGTTCAGGCTGTTTTCGAAAATGTGGCCCAGAATGTTTACATCCACTTCCGATTCAAAATCGTAACCGGTCAAAGCTTTTGTGTGTTTGTAAAGCATTTCATCGCTGATGGCAACAGCATCGAGCACTTCATCGGGCAAAAACAATCCGCCGTTGCAGGCAAAAATCTCGTACTTTTTGCCTTTCCAGCCTTCATTCATGTACCCGAAATATTTTTTGAAGCGGTCGTACAGTGGCTTGTATTCGTCGAGCTCTTTTAACTGTTCCCACTGTGTCAGGATTTCGCTGATGGAGTTGGGCGGTAGCAAACCGCGGTCTTCGCCAAAAAGGATAAACAGGAAACGGTCAATCAGTTTTTGCGATTTCTTGAAAAGCAACAGCTTGATTTCCTTTTCATCCCGGCCGCTGAAAATAGCGAGCTGAAGATTGTTTTGGATTAAATCGTTATACAAATCGCGTTTAAAAGCTGAGTAATCAGTATAAATTTTCCGGGTTATATCTTCCTCTTTTACAACCTATTTTTTTAATACCGATTGTTGAAATAATCCCATATTTCCGGGTCAGGTTATAACTGTTGAAAATTTTGAAGCTAAATTTATAGTATTCTGTTTGATAAACGAATTTTTGGACCGAAGTTTTTAGCAGAATAAGGAATTTTTGTGGTGAAAAAAAGTTAGTGAAGAATAGTAACATTAAATTTGACAGTTTATATTATTTAGTATATTTGCACTATGAGTACAGAAAAACCATCAAAAATAAACCAATTGCTTCAGAAATTGCCTTCGGGGGCATTGTTTTTTTCATCGTGGATGAAAGAGAATGGCATATCGTATGAATTGCAACGACGGTATCGCGATTCCGAATGGCTGACATCCATCGGGGCTGGTGTAATGGTGCGTACCGGTGAAAGCCCGACAATATTTGGTGCATTGTCATCAATGAACAAACAAACCGGCAGGCATTTTTATGTTGGAGGATTATCAGCATTGGAACTGGCCGGATATACCCATTTTGTACCAATGGGGCGACCTGTTGTTTACGTTGGTTATGCAAAAGGCGATTGGGTTCCTTCCTGGTTAAAGAAACAGGATTGGGGAGTGGATTTATTATATGTTGCGTCGGAATATTTCGATACGGATACCGGAATAACCCCAATGATGCAGGGAGCTTTTGAAATACCGGTTTCCACACCGGAAAGAGCGTTTATGGAATGCCTGAACCTTGCTCCCAAAAGGTACAACCTCATGGACTTGTACTATGTGATGGAACAACTGACTTCACTTCGTCCCGGCATGTTACAGGCATTGCTGGAGCAGAATACATCGGTGAAAATAAAGCGTTTGTTCCTGTACATGGCAGAAAAAGCCGGTCATGCCTGGTTCACTGAACTGGATTTGCAAAAAATAGATACCGGGAGCGGGAAACGGGAAATCGTATCCAATGGCGTGTACGACAACAAATACCAGATAGTAATCCCCGAAGAACTAAAAAATTATGAATAACCTCTACAAAGAACAAGTCAGGCTTTTGCTCCGCATATTGCCGGTAATTTACCGTGAAGAAGATTTTGCGGTTCACGGAGGTACTGCCATAAACTTGTTTATCAAAAATCTTCCGAGATATTCTGTTGACGTGGATTTGACATATATTCCAATTGGTCCACGGGAAGAAAGCCTTGCAGAAATCGATAAAAAACTGGCTTTAATCAGTCAGCAAATCCAACGGGCAGTACCGGAGATAAATATCCATCCCGTACCCAATAAACTTTTATGTACCCTTGGAAGAAGCACTGTAAAAATTGAAGTTAACGGGATTAAACGGGGCATCATAGGTCCAACGATTGATTTGCCATTGTGCGATAAAGCACAGACAGAATTCGGGATGTATTGTAAAGCACGTATTGTTCCGTTGGAACAATTGTACGGCGGGAAAATTGCAGCAGCTCTCAGCCGTCAGCACCCGCGCGACCTGTTCGATTATAATTATATGGACACCGATAAAATAGTTGATTTGAAGCGGGGATTTATGTTTGCTTTGCTGGGAAGCGACAAGCCGTTTATCGAATCGTTGTCGCCTCATGTAATAAACCAGCATGAAGCATTGGAAAACCAATTCCGGGGCATGACTGATGTACCGTTTACTTATGAAAACTACGAAAGTACCCGGGAACAACTGATTAAGTTTATTAATACAATGCTGAGCGAAGAGGACAAAGCATTCCTCGTTAGTTTTGAAGAAGGTAATCCACAATGGGAAAACTCAGCTTACAATGATTTCATGGAGTTTCCCTCTGTTCAGTGGAAGTTGCAAAACGTAAACAAACTGAAGACTCAAAATCCGGCCAAACATCGTCAGGAAGTGAACAGGTTGAAGGATTATTTTGGAATAAAATAGAACATTTTTATAAGTGTTTTTTATTAGTTATTCACCTCATTCAGAAAAGATTTTTCATGGAAAATTATTGGAAAGAATGTTGTTGATTATTGGGTGTGTGTTTCACTCCGTTAAAATCCGTCAAAGATATTTCGCCCGCCGGAACGGTCAAGGGTAATACAAGTCCCTCCTGAAGTGGGACCCTTGCCCTAATCCGTTGCGGCTCAATTGAGGTGCGCCAAAATTAACCGGCGTGCCAGAAATTTCCTAAAAAGGAAGAGCCAAAACAAGTCCGAAGGGCATCGGCAAAACAAAATGTCAAATGCAGCAACTGCACAGAAAACCAATGGTAAAGCAGCTACCGAAGAGAAAGCTGTAATGGAAGTTGTAAAAACAGAACTTTCCAATTCAGCAAAGTTGGGAGAAAATGCAATTCTGAGCCTTGAAAAAAGGATTCAGAAAGTTCAGGAATTGAACATCATTATTGATAAATGGCGGAAACTTCAGGAAGCCCGTAAAAACCTGAATGAGTTCAAACTGGGTAACGACGGGATGAACTCAACCATCATTATCCGTGACGCCGCAGGCCGGGAGTTTAAAACCAGCCAGAGCATTGTTTTCACAACAGTATTGCAAACTGTTCAACAGGTAATTGACGAGAAAATTGCTGAAACTGAAGTGCAGATTGACTTTGCTTCCTGAAGAAAGGGTCCCGCGTTGCGGGACTTTTTTTGGTCGTTAAAATAATACTCCAACCTCAATTATCTTATTTTAATCGCTAACTGATTTTTAGAGTTTTGTCGCTGGTTTACACTTTCTCTGAATTCAACTTTTTTTGTAGATTTGACATATCCTCGCTGATTTTTCGTTCCACTACTTTTGCATAAATCTGGGTAGTACGCAAATCGGAGTGCCCGAGCATTTTGCTAACTGATTCGATTGGGACACCGTTTGTCAATGCAATCGTGGTGGCAAAAGTATGTCTGGCCAAATGAAACGTTAGATTTTTATTTATTCCACACAAATCAGCAATCTCTTTTAAATAACTGTTGAGCTTTTGATTAGATATTATTGGAAAATTATTGGGTGTTAAACGCGTAACATCAATATAAGCCAATCCTGTATAACAACTAAAAATGAAAAGGCCTTTTACATAATCAAGTCGCTCAATCGAAAAGTTTTTATTTTCTATTTTGTAAAGTTCATCCTTAGACAATATTTCCCGTTCAACTTTTATGAATTTTGCTTTGTGCGCTGTAAAAGGGTCTTTTTCCATCCATTCCATTCGCACAGCCAGATTGATCATTTTTCGAAGCCTTTCAATATGTTTCATTACCGTGTTGTTGCCCATAGGCCTCTGATGGTCGGTCGGTCTGTTTTTTCGTAGAAAATATTCAAAATCGCAGATAAACCGAAAATTTAGTTCAGATAGGTAAATGTCATCTCGCTTAAGTTTACGCTTTAAAAAAAGACTGACATATTTTTGCGTAGTAAAATAGTTTTTTAGCGTACCCCATTCCAGGTTCTCATCCATGGAGGTATTGTGGTATTCTATTAATCCTTTTAATGTTTTATCTAATTCGTCTACCCCGAAAAATTTATTTTTTATAGCATCTGGAGTTACTTCTTGCTTATTTATAACCAAGTCTTGATAATGATTCGTGAGTTGTGAGCGAATTTGTTCCAAATAGGAATTTAATTTGCTTATTTCGGGATTCTTTCCTTTGGCCATACCTTTCCCATTATTCCAGTTATCGGTATGAATCCTTCTTTTTACAGAAATTTTACAACGGTTTGTATTTACCGTGATACGCACATAAATAGGGGCTTCACCATTTTTGATTCGATGCTTACGGATTACAAATTGAATCCCGAATGTGTTTACTTTTTTCATAATTCTTGTTTTTATTTAATTCATGTTCACTTTTTGGTTCACCAGATGGTCTTAAAAATGGCTTCAAAATGAACTAAACTGTACCAAAAACTATGCTTGTAATCTATTGATATATAAATCATTAATGTGTTTCTGGTGAACCAAATCTAAAAAATATTTTGGTTCACCGTTTTGTTCACATTTACAACGGTTTTATATGGTTTATTTTGACATCGTAAAAATAAAAAAACCTGTAAATCAAATGATTTACAGGTTTTTGTAGTTTTTTGATTTCTCCTACTGTCGGGGTGACAAGATTTGAACTTGCGACCCCCCGCCCCCCAGACGGATACGCTACCAGGCTGCGCTACACCCCGAACTATTTTTACTCTTTCGCCAAAATCTCTCTTAGCGCCTGCAAATGTAACAGTTGATTTTTCATTTGCAAAACTTTTTATTTTGATTTCGTACTTTGCTAAATCACTTATATAGTTTTTGTCTATTCCCGTTTCATTATTATTAATAGGTTTTGGAGCTGTTAAAGATGTTTTGTATTTTTGACGCTCTAAAAATTAAAAGCTATGTTTAAACCACTTGTTATAAAAGAAAACGAAAAAATGACGACAGAACCTGCCGATGTTGAAAAAGTAAAGTGTTTAATAATTGGTTCATGGCCTGCAGGATACACCGCAGCAATTTATGCTTCGCGTGCCAATTTATTTCCTGTAATGTACGAAGGATTACAACCCGGTGGCCAGTTAACCACTACCACCGAAGTTGAAAATTACCCGGGTTATCCTGAAGGTGTAACCGGTCCGGTGATGATGGAAGATTTCAAAAAGCAGGCGCAGCGTTTTGGCGCCGATGTCCGCTGGGGGTTGGCAACTAAAGCCGATTTTACCGGACCAATACATAAAGTATGGATTGACGACAACAAGTTGATAGAAGCCGAAACCGTTATTATTGCAACCGGCGCCACTGCCAAATATCTTGGGCTGGAAGATGAAAAGAAGTATGCTGGTGGTGGAGTATCGGCCTGTGCAACCTGCGATGGCTTTTTCTATCGCGGTAAAGATGTTGCTGTGGTTGGAGGTGGCGATACTGCCGCCGAAGAAGCTATGTATCTGGCTGGGTTGTGCCGCAAAGTATATTTAATTGTACGCCGCGACGAACTGCGTGCGTCGAAAGTGATGTCGGACCGCGTGCAAAAAACAGCAAATGTTGAGATTTTATGGAAGCATCAAACCAAAGGTTTAATTGGTGACAACGGTGTGGTTGAAGGCGCCGTACTTATTAAAAACAAAGGAGAAGCAGGAGAGGAAGAAGTTAAAATTAAGATTGATGGTTTCTTCCTGGCTATTGGCCACAAACCAAACTCCGATATTTTTGCCGATTTTCTGGATACCGATGAAGTGGGATATATAAAAACAATTCCCGGGACATCGAAAACAAAAGTACCCGGAGTGTTTGCCTGCGGCGATGTTCAGGATTCGCATTATCGTCAGGCAGTTACAGCCGCCGGTTCGGGTTGTATGGCAGCAATCGATGCCGAACGATACCTTTCAGAAAAAAATTCGTAACTGAAAACTACTCGTCAACCTTAACAGTTGCCAATTCAGTTTTCGAATATTTGCCGTCTTCCAATTTTTGGCGAACTTTTTTAAATGCTTCAACCGTAATGTTAACATCTTCCAAAGTATGCATTGCAGTAGGCATTAAACGTAAAATTATTTCACCTTTTGGAATTACCGGGTAAACAACCATCGAACAAAAAATGCCATAATTTTCACGTAAGTCATAAACCATGTTTGTTGCTTCTTCAACACCACCTTTCATAAAAACCGGCGTAACAGCAGAGTTTGTCCTTCCCAAATCGAATCCGGCATCGCGCAAACCTCTTTGAAGAGCTTCAACAACAGTCCATAGTTTTTCTTTAAATTCCGGTTTAGCGCGAATCAACTCAAGCCTTTTTAATCCGCCAATAACCATTGACATTGGCAACGATTTGGCATAAGTCTGAGAACGCATATTATAGCGCAGGTAATAGCAAATATCTGTATCGCAGGCAATAAAACCACCGATTCCGGCCATAGCTTTTGCAAATGTGGCAAAGTAAAGATCTATTTTGTCCTGGACGCCAAAATGTTCACCGGTTCCAGCGCTTGATTTTCCCATCATTCCAAAACCATGTGCATCGTCAACCAATAAACGGAATTCGAATTCGTCCTTCAGGGCCGCAATCTCGTCGAGTTTGCCCATGTCGCCGGCCATCCCGAAAACGCCTTCGGTAATTACAAGTATCCCCCCTTTTTGTTTTTCTGCCAGCCGGGTGGCATGGGTAAGTTGTTTTCGCAAACTATCGATATTGTTGTGCAAAAAAACAAAACGTTTACCCATGTGCAAACGAACCCCATCTAAAATACAGGCATGCGATTCGGCATCATAAACAATAACATCATTTCTTCCGCACAGAGCATCAATAACCGATACCATTCCCTGATAGCCGTAATTGAGCAGAAATGCATCGGGTTTATCAACAAAAGCAGCCAGTTCACGCTCCAATTCTTCGTGTTTCGAAGTTTGTCCCGACATCATACGCGCACCCATTGGATACGCCATACCGTATTGAGCAGCAGCATCGGCATCGGCTTTTCTTACTTCGGGATGGTTGGCCAATCCTAAATAATTGTTTAAACTCCAGTTTAATACTTCTTTACCCCTGAACATCATCCTTGGGCCCAATTCGCCTTCCAATTTTGGAAAAGCAAAATATCCGTGAATTTGTTTCCTGTATTTGCCTATTTCGCCCTGGTTCGACCTGAATTTTTCAAATATATCCACGTTATAATTTTTTTTGTGATTATTTTGGTGCAAATGTAAACTTTTTTTAATTTTCAAACAAAGGTGTTAAATTATGCCAATAACTGTTCTTTTAGTTTCAGGTATGTAAAAAAAGTATATTTTTGCGCCATGTTAATAAAAATGAGATTTTTAAAATTAGGTTTTATCCTGTTAACAGTAATTTTAAGTTCGTGTGGAAGTTACAACAAAATTGTAAAAAGTACCGATTACGAGTTTAAATACAAAAAAGCTGTTGAATATTACGAAAATGGGGAATATGTGAGATCAGGTACCCTTTTAAAAGAACTTGTCAGTATTTACAGGGGAACAAACCGGGCCGATAAAGTGTATTATTATTATGCAAAAAGCATGATTGGCCAAAACGATTATTTAATGGCCGGTCACTATTTCAAGTCGTTAATTAAAGAATTTCCAATGAGCGATCATGCCGAAGAGTCCTATTTTATGGTTGGTTACTGTTCGTATTTAATGTCGCCCAAAGCTCGTTTGGATCAAGCGGTAACACGTGAAGCAATCGATGCTTTTCAATTGTATGTCAATCTTTATCCGTTTAACGACAGGGTTGACGAGGCTAACCGGCTCATCGACGAAATGAATGATAAACTGGTTTATAAATCATATCTAAGCGCTAAATTGTATTACGATTTTGGTAATTACAAAGCTGCTGTTATTGCATTAAACAGCAGTTTAAATAAATATCCCGACACAAAATACAGGGAAGAATTAATGTTTATGCTGCTTGAATCGAAATATAATTTGGCTATCGGCAGTGTAATTGATAAAAGACAGGAAAGACTTTCCAGCACTCTCGATGAGTATTTCTCTTTTGTCGATGAATTTCCTGAAAGCAAACACATTGCACAGGCCGAGAAATTTCATAGAATAACCTCACAAATGTTAAATTACAAAGACGAAACAATTATTAATCAATAAAATGGATTACAAAAAAACAAAAGCTGCGCCATCCACAATTTCGCGCGATTTGGAAGTGTTAACACAGGAAACAGGCAACATCTACGAAACAGTGATGATTTTGGCCAAAAGGGCAAATCAGATTTCCTCGGAGTTAAAAGAAGAGTTAAACCAGAAGCTCCAGGAATTTGCATCTTACACCGATAATTTGGAGGAAATTTTTGAAAACAGGGAACAAATCGAAATTTCGAAATTTTACGAAAGAATGCCAAAACCATCTTTAATTGCTTTCGAGGAATTAAAGGACAACGAAATCTATCACAGAAATCCCAGCAGGGAGAACAAACCAAAAATTTAAATTCGAAGCCCATGAGGCTTGAAGGTAAAAAAATAATACTGGGGATAACCGGAAGCATAGCTGCATACAAGGCAGCTATGCTTTTGCGTTTATTGGTAAAAGAAGGCGCCGAAGTGCAGGTGGTGATAACCAGGGCAGGCAAGGAATTTATTACTCCCGTAACACTTTCGGCATTATCGGGAAAACCGGTTATCAGCGAATTTTTTGGGGCAAACGATGGAACCTGGAACAGCCATGTTGACCTTGGCTTGTGGGCCGATTTTATGCTCGTTGCGCCTGCCACAGCCTCAACAATTGCAAAAATGGCAAATGGTATTGCCGATAATATGCTGGTAACAACTTACATGTCGGCAAAATGCCCGGTTTTTATTGCTCCGGCAATGGATTTGGATATGATTGCCCATCCTTCAACACAAAAAAACCTTGGAATTTTAAAAACCTTTGGTAACACCATAATTGAACCTGCTTTTGGCGAACTGGCCAGCGGTTTAACAGGAAAGGGCAGGATGGAAGAACCTGAAAATATCGTTGAAATTGTTGTCGAACACTTCGCTTTAAAAAGCAACTTAAAAGGAAAAACTTTTTTGGTTACTGCCGGGCCGACCTTCGAAAAAATTGACCCTGTGCGGTATATCGGAAATTATTCGTCGGGCAAAATGGGATATGCTGTTGCCGAACAATTAGCTGCCAAAGGCGCTGAAGTTATTTTAATTTCGGGCCCGGTTGCAATTAACTCAAACAATAAAAATATTAAAATCGTTTTGGTTGAATCGGCTGCCGAAATGTATGCCGAATGTATGGCCAGGTTCCCTGTTGCTGTTGGCGCAGTAATGTGTGCCGCAGTTGCCGATTTTACCCCGGTAGTGGTTGAAAACCTGAAAACAAAGCGGGGCAAGGAAAACTGGAAGTTGGAATTGAAACCCACAATAGATATTGCACAGGCATTGGGCGAGGTTAAAACAGAGAAACAAATCCTATTGGGCTTCGCACTCGAAACCAATGATGAAACTACAAATGCAAGGGAAAAGCTTGTCCGGAAAAATTTGGATTTCATTGTTTTGAATTCATTGAATGATGAAGGTGCCGGATTTCAGGTTGGTACCAATAAGATAACAATTATCGGCAAAGACAATAATCAGCAGTTTTTTGAGTTAAAAAGCAAGAAAGAAGTTGCAGTTGATATTGTAAATAAAATCGAATCATTTTTCGGATAACACACTTCTTTGCGTTATTTTTCTAATTTTATGGCACAGTTATTTTAGATTTAAATGAAGTACGTTTCACTTATCATATTATCAATTCTTTTTCTGACCGGCAATAATTTTGCACAGGAGTTGCGGTGCAATGTAACTGTTTCGTCGCAAAGGATACAGGGCGCCAACCAGAATTTATTCCGTACCATGCAGTCGGATATTTACGAATTTATGAATACCCGTAAATGGACAGATCATGTGTACAGTTACGACGAGAAATTGAAGTGCAATATTATGATACTGCTCGAAGAACAGCTTTCAGCCGATGAATTTCGCGGTTCAATCCAGGTACAATTGATCAGGCCTGTATTCGATTCGAGTTACGAAACAACCATTTTAAACATCAAAGACAACGATTTCAGGTGTCGTTACGTTGAGTTTCAGCCACTTGAATTTAACGAAACCTCGAACAGGGATAATCTCACCAATATTTTAGCTTTTTATGCCTATGTAATTCTAGGTTTCAACTACGACACATTTTCACCTGACGGAGGAACACCCTATTTTGAGAAGGCCCAGGCAATTGTCAACAACTCGCAGAATTTACCTGTAAAAGGCTGGAAATCATTTGAGAGCGAAAGAAATCGTTACTGGCTTATAGAAAACATATTAAATAAATCGTATTCCGATTTCCGCAAATGTATGTACTCATATCACCGGAATGGTTTGGATTTAATGTCGCAAAGGGCAGAAGAGGGCAGGGCCAATATTGCCGAATCGTTGCGCGACCTGCAAAAAGTTTTCCGTAAACGTCCTTCGACATACATTTTGCAAATGTTTTTCGATTCGAAGGTTGACGAACTGATTAATATCTTTTCAAAATCGTACCCCGATGAAAGATCCCGGGTGTTGACAATCCTGAATGAAATCGATCCTTCAAATGGCAATAAATACTCGAAGATTTCAAAAGAGGTAGATATGTAAACATATAACCTATGCTAACCAGGCTTTCTATTTCAAACTATGCTTTAATTGATAACCTCACGATTGATTTTCACGAAAAACTGAATTCCATTACAGGCGAAACCGGCGCCGGAAAATCAATTATCCTGGGGGCTTTGGGAATAATACTGGGTAACAGGGCCGATTTGTCGGTGTTGAAAGAGAAATCGAAAAAATGTGTTGTTGAAGGAATTTTTGAGATAGGAAATTATAATTTGCATCATTTTTTTGAAGATAACGATCTGGATTACGATGCAACCACGATTATTCGGCGCGAAATAACTTCATCGGGCAAATTCAGGGCATTTATCAACGACACTCCCGTAAACCTGAAGGCGATGCGCGAACTGGGGTTGTATCTTATCGATATTCATTCGCAACATCAAAACCTTGAGATGGGAAACCGTAAATTTCAACTCGACCTGGTGGATACGGTTTCGGGAGCTGGCAATGTTCTTCGGCAATACCGCGAAATGTACAAAGAGTTTGTTTTATTACAGAAAAACCTGGAAGTATTGACCACAAAAAGTGATAAGGAAAGCGCCGATTTGGATTACTGGCAATTTCAGTTTAATCAGTTAAATGATGCCGGTTTACAGGAAAACGAACAGGAAGAACTTGAAACATTGCTTGAGCAGCTTAACCACACCGAAGATATTAAAAGCGCTTTTACCGAGGTGCGGCAACTGCTCGACAATGAAAGTTTTTCTGTAATCCGGAACCTGAAGGAAAGCCGGAAAAGGCTTGAAAACATTAAAAACTATCTTCCGGAAGTTGCCAATCTGGCCGAACGCATGCAAAGTAGCCTGATTGAAATAAAGGATATCCTGGATGAAACAGGGCGCCTGACCGAAAAAATTGAACATGACCCGGCAAAAATTGAACAGGTTAATAACCGGCTAAACCTGTTATACAGTCTTCAGCAAAAACATCATTTAAACTCTGTAAAAGGTTTGATTGATTTGAAAAACCTGTTCGACGGGAAAATCAACCAGGTAACCGGTTACGGCGAAGAAATCGAATTGCTGAAAAACGAACTTAAAAAAAACCGTTTGAAGTTGGAAGAGAAAGCCCGGGAATTGAGTTTAGTGCGGAAAAATTCGT
Source organism: uncultured Prolixibacteraceae bacterium (assembly GCA_947085485.1). Lineage (GTDB taxonomy): Bacteria > Bacteroidota > Bacteroidia > Bacteroidales > Prolixibacteraceae > Draconibacterium. Next base: position 1,347 of record CAMTWS010000184.1, on the reverse strand, counting down.
TTGCACAGATTGAAACCGCGATTGTTGGCGATTTGCAGCAACTGGGCATGACCAAATCGAAGTTGGAAGTGGTGCATGAGCAATTGCCCGATTTTACAGCAAACGGAAAAGATTCAGTTTCTTTTTTGTTCAGCGCCAATACCGATTCAACCCCCGACGAAATTTCGAAAGTAGCTTCAGGTGGCGAAATGTCGCGGCTGATGCTGGCGATTAAAAACCTGCTTCGCAAATCAAAAGCGCTTCCAACTGTAATTTTCGATGAAATCGATTCCGGGGTCTCCGGCGAAATCGCCGTGAAAATGGGAAATATCATCAAATTGTTTTCTGCCACAACACAAATTATCAATATTACCCATTTACCTCAAATTGCTGCAAAAGGCGATGCTCATCTTATGGTTTATAAATTTGAGGAAAACGGCAAAACATATACTTCGATTAAGCATTTGGACCAAAACGAACGCATTGTTGAGTTGGCAAAAATGGTTGGCGGCGAAAATTATTCTGATGCTACCATGAAAACAGCAAAGGAACTGCTAAACGGGTAATCAAAATAAATTGTCAGATTTTTTTACTCATCTTTTTCGACTTCCCCCGGAATAAAAAAAACCGAAAAAGTGAATGCTACGTGATAAAAAAAGCCATCAATCGGCATTGCGGAGAGTGGGGGAGCTGAACCTACCGTTTTTTACATCATTTTTAACACTTGAAAACATTGAGTTTTTAGCTTGAAATCTACTGTTTACTAATGTTATCAAAGGATTTAGAGAATTGAATGATATTTAATAAAATTGAATAGAATCCAATAATTATTTCCTAAATATTTCCTAAGTTATTTTTATTTCTTACAATTGTTTAGTGTTCAATATTCAACTATCCGTTATGGCAACAATCAAATTTTTCATTCAGAGCAAAAAAAATCCCGCAACAATTTATGTGAGTTTTTCAACTGGTTTCAAATCTGTTTTTAAAAGGAAAACTGATTTTAATATTAATCCCGACAGATGGAGTTCAGAAACGAATTTTCCAAAGCCAGATGATGAGAATTTAAAGAAACTCAAAACGGACTTAAAAGGACTTGCAACCGAAATTGAAAAGAAACTAAATATTGCCACCGCCGCCGGAGTGGAAATATCAGGGGACTGGTTACAGGAACAAATGGATATTATTTTAGGCAAACAGAAAAAAACAGATGTTGACAGGCTGACAAATTACGCACAAATTTATATCGACAGTTTGCCAACTAAAGAATTATCGAACGGCAGAAGTGGCTCATCGAAAGCAACTATTCAGAAATATACTGCATTGCTTCATAAAATTGAGGGTTTTGAAACTTATAAAAAGAAACAG
>CAMTWS010000183.1:0-6066 GCA_947085485.1 uncultured Prolixibacteraceae bacterium | reverse complement strand
GAGAATCCAACAGGATTTTTGTCACCAACCCTTTTCAATCTTACAGGTTTTAACCATAAGGATATAGAAGTACGTTTCAATGCAGAGCAGGTATCCAATGATGGCGGGCTTTTATTGCTCAAAGAGGTTGAAAACCAAATAGGTATAATCGACGGCCTGGCTTCGTGCGTTAACGACACGCGCCACCAAAGTTATGTAAAACATGGTACAGTCCAAATGCTCCGCCAACGGATCATGCAGATAGCTGCCGGATATGAAGATGCAAATGATTGCAATGCACAGCGCAACAGTTTATGGACTGGGCATGGGGGCAAAAAAGTGTTGAGTTCCTCACAGGGCTGACCGGAAACCCTGTCCTTAACAAAAATGCAAAGATTACCATTGAAAGCGCCCAGAAGGAATTTAACTCAACCGGAAAACCTGTAAAAAGAGGTGCTCAGGGCTACTGGATATTGCAACGCAACCATGAAAACAATCCAATTGAAATTAATAAAGGTTGCGGCACGTGTCAAAATACTGAAATCAAAAGAAAAATTGAACTGCCGGTTGGATTTTATGGAAAATGTGCTTTTGAAAAATCACTATGGATATTCCAGGAACTAAGGATTTAACCTCAAACCAAACAACCACCTGTTCTTTAAAATGCTGGAAATCAATACATAAATCCAACAGCTTTAAAACCAAAGGCTGACAAGGAAACCTATGCCCATACCTTTTCAAATTATACCGCCAAACCGTTTTTTATCAACAGAAAATTCAATATTGAATACATATTGAAAAATATTGTCGATGGATAAACTATTTTTGAACCAACTTTTAAGATTTATGAATTAATCAGGCTAAAAATTTTGCAGGGCGAAAACAAAAAAGAAATGGCAGAATCGGAAAAAGTTGTACCAGATGAGTAAAAACGGATGAGATGAAACTAACCGAAGCGCTAAAAAAACAACTTGAAACCGGAATGGTACTTTCGGCCATCCGAAGCAGCGGCCCGGGCGGACAAAATGTGAACAAAGTGAACACAAGGGTTGAATTGCGTTTTTCGGTGAGAAACACAAATCTGTTTTCGGTGGAGGAAAAAACCCTCATCCTTTTAAAACTCAAAAACCGTATTAATCTGGAAGGCGAATTAATTTTTACCTCGCAAACAGCACGTTCACAATTTGACAATAAGGAAAAGGTTGTTGAAAAATTTTATGAATCCATTGAAAAAGCGCTTACAGTCCGGAAAAAACGTTTGAAATGTACCCCCACTGTTGCATCAAGAAGAAAAAGACTGGAGGCAAAAAAGAATAACGCCCAAAAAAAGTTATTGCGAAAACCCCCCGAAACATAAAACATAAATCTTTTCCTTTTCAAATTCATCAGAAAATTGTTTCTTTGGGGAGCTAATCTTATAATTTTTAATGGTTCAATTTCTGCGAAATATCCGCCGCCTTATTATCCGGACCGTGGATTGGTTTTATTTTCCGTTTATGCATTTTATACCGCCCGAAGTTTTCAGATATGCGGTTACCGGTGGCTTAAATACGATATTGGATCTGACGCTCTATTTTGTTTTTTACCGCTTTGTTTTGGATATGAAGATTGTTGACCTCGGCTTCGTTCATATCAGCGCATACATTGCAGCGTTTCTTATGGTTTTTCCAATTACATTTCTTTCCGGTTTTTTTCTGGCTAAATATGTAACATTCAGCGCTTCTGAAATGCAGGGCCGCATTCAGCTTTTCAGGTATGGCGTTACAGTTTTTGGCGCAATTTGTTTAAATTATTTATTCCTGAAAATTTTCGTTGAATATTTTGGCTGGTATGCCACCTTTTCAAAAGCTGTAACAACAGTAATTGTTGTTATGTACAGCTATGTTTCACAACGCTATTTTTCGTTTAAAACAGCCCGTCTGGTAGTTTCCGGGAGAGCGGCAGATTAGTCTTGCGGCTCATTCATATTTATTTTCAATTTTATTGTGGTATCCAAATTTGGTTATCTTTATGCCACAATAAACATGAACGAACTCCGGCAAAAATATTATCCCACTATTTTGCAGGCAATCCACCTGTTAATACTCTACATTTTTGTTCAATCGGTGGTTGATTTTCCGTTGGCATTAATCGATTATTTTAAAGACACCGAATATTTGTACAACCCCATCAAAAAAATAGTTCTCGGTGTTGGTTCTACCCTGTTTATCCTGTTTTACGGTTTTAAAAAATCGAAATCCCCTCTTTTCGAGGTATTTCCTATCAAATTCTTTAACCCTTTGATAATCCTTCCGGTAATCACATTTTTATGGGCTGCCCACAATTTACTTCAAATTCCGGCTGCCATCCTCGATAAATATTTGCCTGCACCAATATGGTTTTGGGAGATGTTCGATAAAATTTTTGAAGGCGATTTTGGATTTTGGGGCGCATTTATGAAAGTTGCTGTGGTAGCGCCAATTGTTGAAGAATTGATTTTCAGGGGAGTGATTTTACAGGGGTTTCGCCGCAATTACACTGCATTTAAAGCAGTTCTGATGTCGGCGCTGCTGTTTGCGCTGTTTCATTTAAATCCCTGGCAATTCCCGGCCACATTTGTTTTAGGGCTTTTGCTCGGGTGGATTATGATTCGAACAAACAGTATCATTTTGTCAATACTGGGCCATTCAATCAATAATTTTCTGGTTTTATTAGGCATCACTTTTTCAAATGAAATACATTCACATGCTATCTATTTGATGGGAAAAGAAAAGTTGTATTTCATCAGCACCCTCGTAATTTTATTTTCGTTGCTGATGATCTTTGCATTTAGCAAAAAGTGGTTTAGAAAGAAAAAAGAGGTATAAAATGGACTACGTTTTAATCGGAATGGGAATAGTGTTGATGATTGCCGGAATCTTAGGTTGTGTGCTTCCTTTGCTGCCCGGCCCACCGCTGAGTTACATTGGGCTTTTACTTCTTCATTTTACTTCCAGATTTCAGTTTTCAACTGATTTATTAATTATTTGGGCCATTGTTACAACATTTGTTTACATGTTGGATATTGTGATTCCGGTATGGGGGACCAAAAAATTTGGTGGCAGCAAACACGGCATTTGGGGAAGTATAATCGGATTGGTTGCAGGAATGTTCTTTTTCCCACCCTTCGGCATTATTATCGGGCCATTCGCCGGCGCAGTAATTGGCGAACTTACAGATGGCAAAGATTCAGGGGCAGCTTTAAAAGCGGGATTTGGCTCATTCATCGGATTTATTACCGGTACTGTTTTAAAACTTATTGCCTCGGGAATGATGGCCTGGTATTTTGGCAAAGAGTTAATTACAGGATGAAACATTATCAAAACTAATTACCACATACTGTTTTCAATTAAAAAACGTTTATTATCGTAGTTTTGTGAAAAAATATAAACGTGGCTGAAAAGATTATAAATACTTCATTATCAAAAGAAAAACCCAAAAAGCAGAAAAAGGGCGGTTCAAAACAGAAATCGGGAAAGTTCAGTTTTTTCAAACTTGCGTTGCAATCGGCAGCAATTCTGATTTTTTTGGCAAGCCTCTTTTTTATTTTGGTTTTTATCGGGTTTTTTGGGCCCGTTCCATCCAATCAAAAATTGCGGGTTATCAATAATCCGGTTGCTTCCGAGGTTTTATCGGCCGATGGCAAAGTGCTTGGCCGTTATTATATCGAAAACCGCAGTAATGTTAAATTTAAGGAAATTTCGCCCAATATTGTAAATGCATTGATAGCTACCGAAGATTCGCGTTTTTACGAACACCGCGGAATAGATGAAATTGCTTTGCTGCGGGTTTTTGTGAAATCGATACTTTTGCAGGACAACAGTTCGGGAGGAGGCAGTACGTTAAGCCAGCAGGTGGCAAAAAATCTGTACCCGAGGGTGAAACTTGGCCCTCTTTCGCTTCCGGTAAACAAAATTCGCGAAGCCATTATAGCATACCGCATAGAACGGATTTACACCAAAGAGGAGATTATTACCCTGTACCTGAACACAGTTCCTTTTTCTGAAAATATTTTTGGCATTGAAGTGGCTTCCGAACGCTTTTTCTCCAAATTGCCCAAAGACCTCGATGTGCATGAAGCCGCTGTACTTGTAGGAACGTTAAAAGCCAATAATTACTACAATCCGAATTTGAACCCCGACAGGGCAAAAGAACGGCGCAACGTGGTAATCGACCAAATGGCTAAAAATAAATATATTACTGCCGCAAAGGCAGAAGTATTTAAAGCCAAACCATTAGGTTTAAATTACCGGGTTATTTCATATAACCAGGGGCCGGCGCCCTACTTCATGGAAAGACTACGGCCACAGATTGTTAAATGGTGTAAACAAAATAACAATATGGAAGGTGAACCTTATAATTTATTCACTGATGGATTAATAATAAGAACAACCATCGACTACAACCTTCAAATTTATGCCGAGCAAAGTGTGAAGGAATATATGAAAAACCTCCAGGGTGTTTTTGATAACCACTGGAAAGGCAGAGACTTGTTTAAAGAAAATCCCGGTATTTTAAAAAGCGCTGTCAACAATAAAGAAAATTTGGACAAGAACCTCAACGAAAAGATCCGCACCTCAGTTTTTACATGGAACGGACTGAAAGACACCACCATCACCCGGCTCGATTCGTTAAAACATTACCTGAAGCTGTTAAATGCAGGTTTTATTGCCATAGAACCACAAAGCGGCGCATTAAAAGCTTGGGTTGGCGGAATCGATTTCAGGTTTTTTAAATACGACCACGTTACGGCGCCCCGTCAAACCGGTTCAATTTTCAAACCTTTCGTTTATCTCACTGCACTCGAAAACGGGATTCCACCCGATAAGTATTATCCAAACGTGCAGAAGGTTTACCATGAATATCAGGATTGGTCGCCAAAGAATTCGCACGACGAGTATGGCGGTTTTTATACAATGAAAGGGGCGATGGAAAAATCGCTGAATACAGTTTCTGTCGAAGTTTTACTGGACGCAGGAATTTCGAATGCCATCGATATTTCACAAAAGCTGGGGATTTCAGCCGATTTGCCCAACTACCCTTCCCTCGCTCTGGGAGTTGCATCGGTTTCGCTGAAAGAAATTGTTGAAGCTTACGCCGGGATTGTTAACGATGGAAAACCGGTTGAAGCGCATTATCTGGTCGAAATTGCCGACAAAGACGGAAAAATACTCGAAAAGTTCAACTATTCGCCAAAGGAACCGGAAGTTGTTTCTCCCGATAATTGCAGGGCAATAATTAATATGTTGCAGGCTGTTGTAAACGAAGGCACAGGTAGCGCAATAAGGACAAGGTATAATATTGATGGCGAATTTGCAGGAAAAACGGGTACCACACAGGAGAATTCTGATGGCTGGTTTATCGGGATAACTCCAAATCTGGTTACCGGCTGCTGGGTTGGAGCAGATGACCCACGTGTACATTTCAGAACAATTACCTACGGTCAAGGTGCATATATGGCGTTGCCGATTGTTGGTAGCTTTTTTAGTAAAACCTACAACAATCCCAAATTCAATAATTTAAAGAACAGTACTTTTACACCTCCCTCTCCCGAAATGCTTGCAGTTCTCAATTATCCGCAGTACAAAGAAGTTATTGAACTCGAGAAAAAAGAATTTGAACTTGCAGATATTTTCAAAAGTAAGGCTAAACGTGAGGAATTAAGGAACGCAGAGAAAAAAGCTGAACCAGTTGAGAAGAAAGCCGAACCCGAAGAAAAACCAGTTTGGACAAAAATTAAAAGTATCTTTAAAAAGAAAGAGAAGCAGAATTAATTTTCTGTGGCTTTTATGATCGGCTTTTGTAAAAAAGTTTAATTTTGAAAACACAAAAAAGCGGGGTATAGCGCAGCCCGGTAGCGTGCGTCGTTCGGGACGACGAAGTCGTCGGTTCAAATCCGGCTACCCCGACAAAAAGGGTAAAGTTATAGAAATAGACTTTGCCCTTTTATTTTTCGCTTAGTTTTATCATTATATCCCTAAAGCTTTCCAATGGATATTTCGGTCTAAGCTGACCCCCTGAATTCGGTCTATAAATTAGCCTGTATTGTATAAAAAATTGACTGACATT
>CAMTWS010000182.1:0-12927 GCA_947085485.1 uncultured Prolixibacteraceae bacterium | reverse complement strand
GTTGCCGAAGTATTATTAAATACCAGATTTTTACCTGAACACCGGATACACCTCGCCAGTGCAGTAATTGACAAACCAATTGAAGAATTTAGATGTTATATACTAAGACAGTTGAACCCGGAACTTTTTCCCTACTAATTTTAAATTACGCAATATTGGTATAAACCGCCTGAACATCGTCGTCTTCTTCCAGTTTATCGAGCAGTTTTTCAATATCATCCAACTGCTCTTCGGCAAATTCAACCGGGGTAGTCGGGAACCGTTTCAAAACAGCTTTTGTAACCTGAATCTTTAAATTTTCAAGTGCGTGGGCCATTTCGCCAAAAGAGGTATAATCGGCATATACATAAACCAATCCTTCGTTTTCTTCAATTTCATCCAACCCGGCGTCAATCAGTTCCAGTTCCAAATCTTCAAGGTTCATTCCATCGGGTTTCTTAAACTCGAAAACTGCTTTTCTTGAAAACATAAATTCAAGCGAACCTGTCGGCCCCAAAGTGCCGTGTAATTTGTTGAAATAACTTTTAACATTGGCAACGGTGCGAGTGGTATTATCGGTAGCGCATTCAACAAAAATCAAAACGCCGTGCGGGCCTTTTCCTTCGTAATTTACCTCGGTAAAATCGGCGGCATCCTTGCCAGTAGCTCGTTTTATTGCTGCATCGATATTTGCTTTGGGCATATTTTGCGCCTTGGCATTTAAAATTGCCGTGCGAAGCGCTGCATTCACATCAGGTTCGATCCCACCTTCTTTTGCTGCAATGGTAATTTTTTTCGATAGTTTCGGAAATATACGCGACATTTTGTCCCATCGTTTTTCTTTTGCCGCCCTGCGGTATTCAAATGCTCTTCCCATGGATTAAATCTTTATTGGATAAATTTTGGGCGAAATTAAACAACTGAAACGACAAAACCCAAAACCCAAATCACAAATAAACCACAAAATTCCCATATTATTTCAACTTCTGTGGTTTGCAAACATTTTCCTCCTTTTTTACCAAAGCGCCACATTTTTTACATTCATACTTTGGATTTTCAACATTTTTTGGCTCATTTTTCTTGCAAGCGCTTTTACCCATTGCTACATTTGTTGTTCACGGTGATTTACAACAACATTCACAGGGAAATTGTTTCGAAGATGCTCGGCCAGTTTTTCGGCTGAATAAACCGAACGGTGCCTTCCGCCTGTACACCCAAAACTGATTGAAAGATGGGTAAAATCGCGCTCCAGATAGGCTTTTACCGTTTGGTCAACTATTAATTTTATTGCGCTTAAAAAAATCCCGATTTCCGATTTTTGCTCTAAAAATTCCTGCACTTCCAAATCCTTTCCGGTCAGGTCTTTAAATTCAGGATAACGTCCCGGATTGTTCAATGCGCGGCAGTCGAAAACATGACCGCCGCCGTTTCCTGAAGTATCGGCAGGATAACCGTTTTTGTATGAAAAACTGCTTATCGTAACCGTTAAATTGCTTTTGGTCTGCCCAATTTCCTTTAAAACTTCGGAATGGGTTAACTGGTTTAAAACACTGAAAAGTTCAGGCAGTTCAACAGGCAGGTTTACATCTTTCAGCAAATGTTCAAGGTTTTTCAAAGCAAACGGAATACTTTTCAGAAAGTGTTCCTTTTTCTCGTAAAACCCCCGAAAACCATACGCACCCATCGCCTGCATAATTCTGATCAAAACAAACCCCTTAAAATATGCTGTAAAATCTGTATCGTTTACCGGAATGTATTTTTTAAGTTCTGCTACATAAAAATCGAACAATTGTTGCCTTACACTTTGTGGTATATCGGCTTTTCCATCGTAAAGCAGCGATGCCAAATCGTATTGTAAAGCACCGCGGCGCCCACCCTGGTAATCGATAAAATAAACCTCACTGTTTTTCAGCATCACATTTCGCGATTGAAAATCACGATACAGGAAGTAATCTGAATCGGCACTTAACAAATAGTCGCTAAAGGCCTGAAAATCATCTTCCAGCGCCTGCTCATCGAACTGTATTTTTGCCAGTTTAAGAAAATAATATTTGAAATAATTCAAATCCCACATCATCGATGTTTTGTCGAATGCAGCACGCGGGTAACAAACAGAATAATCGAGATCTTTCCCTGCAATAATCTGGATTTTTGGTAAAACTTTCAGCACTTTCCTGTATTCGGAAACGATATTTTCAGAAAACCCCTCTTTCTCGCGAATAGCGCTCAGAAAATCGAAAAGGGTTGTGTTGCCCAGATCTTCGAGAAGGTATTTTTTCAAATCGGCGCTCACTGCATAAACTTCAGGAACCGGTAAATTGTTCATTTTAAAATGATTGGTAAACGATAAAAATGCGGTGTTTTCCTTCACATCGGCATTGAATGCACCAATTACAGTTCTGCCGGAACTGATTAGCCTGCAATATTCTCGGTATGAGCCAGAAGCGGGAAGCATCTCGATACTATCAACTTTATCGTTAAAATGATTTTCGAAAAGCTGTATTATTTCGTTTTTCTCTGAAGTTTTCAACCCGGTAAAATTTAAAAGTTCTACATTTCAACATCAATACTAATAGGGATTAATTGTACTTTTATCATTATAAATAAAAGCAATGACCAAAAGCAAAATCAAAACCAAAAGTATTCAATTTTTGAGGATAGTCAGAAATCTGATGACAGGAATTGGCATTTTCTTTTTGGGCTGCATTGTTTTGGCGCTTACCGAGCAGCCTTACTGGGGTTATCACTGGCTGGGAACAAGTAAGTCGGAACTTACCTGGAAACCCGAAGTAATTATAGTACTCGGGGGTGGTGGAATGCCAAGTCAATCGAACCTGATGCGCGGCTGGTATGCAGGTAACGCAGCAAAATCGTTTCCAGGTGCAACTGTTGTAATTGCCATGCCCGGCGATATTTCCGACAGTTTGAGCACACCCCGGATTATGAAAAACGAACTTATTTTAAGGGGAGTAAACCGTGAAAAAATTGTTTTTGAATACGACGGAACAAACACCCGCGCCCAGGCTTTAAATTGCATTAACCTGATTAAAATGCAAACCCCGGTTTTACTGGTGACTTCGCCGGAACACATGCGGCGGGCTGTGCTCTGTTTCCGGAAAGTTGGGTTTGAAAAAGTTAACGGGTTGCCCGCTTTTGAAAATGCGTTGGAAGCCAATTTAAAATTCGACGACGATAAATTAGGCGGAAACACAACGCTGATGCCCGATGTTGGCGACAGCATTAACGCCCGTTACCAGCTTTGGAACCACCTGAAATATGAAATTTTAATTGCCCGCGAAATAGTGGCGCTGGCCTATTACAGGCTACGGGGATGGATTTGAAAGATTAAAAAAGTCGGAATCCGGCATGCCGGATGCAATATTTTACATTCAATGATCCTGATTCATAAAGAATTCAAAAAATAAAAATAAAAAATATTTTTAATTATGTAGCAGAAACATTATTTTTGTGTTACATAGTTATTTTATACAAAAACAAGTTACAAATGAACTTCGTAAACAGAATAGAAGAACAAACAAGGATCAGGAAAATTCTTTCACAAAATAAAGCCGGATTTATAGTTGTTTATGGACGAAGAAGATGTGGCAAGTCAACAATAGTTAAGCGGGCGCTGAGTGAAAAAGATATTTATTTTGTTGCTGATCAAACTGAGGGCACACAACAAATTGCTCTCCTGGCACAAACAATTTCGACAGTGGTTCAGGGTTTCGATTTGGTAAAATATCCTAGCTGGGAAGCCTTGTTTACAACATTAAATCAACGATTAACCGAACGAATTACATTGTGCTTAGATGAATTTCCGTATATGATAAAGAGCTCACCGGGATTGCCTTCTGTCATTCAAAAGCTGATAGACAAGAGGGAAAACCAGTTTCATTTGGTTCTTTGTGGCTCATCGCAACAATTAATGCATGGCTTAATTATCAACAGCACTGCACCTTTATACGGGCGGGCTGATTTAATACTAAAAGTCAAACCTATGAAACTTCCGTATCTTCAGGAGGTATTACAGTGCAGTTCTGCTGAAGCTGTTACCGAATATTCTGTTTGGGGCGGAGTTCCACGATACTGGGAGTTACGTCAGCAGGAAACTTCCTTGACTGATGCTTTGCATACGCATCTTTTTTCTTCGTTTGGTACATTAACCGAAGAACCGTTACGCCTGTTTGTTGACGATATGCGCGATACTGCCCAGTCATATACCATTCTTTCGTTAATTGGTAACGGCGTTCATCGAATGTCGGAAATTGCCGCCCGTTTGGAAAAACCTGCAACGAGCCTCGCCGGGCCTTTGGATAGGTTGATTCAATTGGGATATATAGAACGTGAATTGCCTTTTGGTGAGAATACAAGAAATACAAAAAAAAGCTATTATCACATTTCTGATCCATTTTTAAGTTTCTATTTTACATTCGTCGTTCCGAATCGTTCTTTAATTGAATTAGACAAAGGGAATGTGGTTTTACAGCGTTTAACAGAAAAATTTTCTGCATACACTTCATTTTGGTGGGAAAAACTATGTCGCCAGGCTGTTTCCGGTTCTTTAATCGAAGGTCATATTTTTGGTTATGCAAGCAGTTGGTGGGGAAATGTATCCAAAAACGAAAGGATTGAAATTGATGTGATCACCGAATCAATTGATGGCAAAGTGATTTTAGTTGGTGAATGTAAGTGGACAGAAACTGAAAATGGAGCAAGACTTATCCACGAACTGAAGGAAAAAGCACAAAAACTTCCGTTTACCAAAGGGAAATCAATTATACCCTGCCTTTTTCTGAAAAACAATCCGGTTGACCAAATTACATCGAAAGTATTTTTACCTGATGATATAATAACAATGCTAAAATAAAAAGAAATTAACCACCTGAAATACGAAATTTTAATTGCCCGCGAAATAGCAGCGCTTGGATATTACAGGCTGTGTGGGTGGGTATGATTCAACCCAGACTCTCAATTACCCGGATAAGTTTTTGCTGAACCTCCTGTGCTAAACTGCCAAGCTCCGGGTTATTTACCGAAATCATGGAAGCAATCGGGTCAACTGCCGCAACTTCAACTTCTCCGTTTTCATGTTCCTGAACAATTACGTTGCACGGGAGAAAAACGCCGATTTTATCTTCGCTTGTCAGCGCTGTGTAGGCAAAATGAGGATTACAGGCGCCCAGGATTTTGTATTTTTTGAAATCAACATCAATTTTCTTTTTTAGGGTTTCTTTCACGTCAATTTCGGTAAGAATACCAAAACCTTCTTTTTTCAATTCGATGGTAACTTTTTCAATCGCTTCATGGAAGCTGGTATTTTTTAGAATTTTGTTAAAATAGTAGCTCATAATTTTTAATTTATATGCTTTATTCCGTTTAACAAATTCCGATTTAAAATGTTGCAGATATCTTAGACTCATCAGATGACTTCGAGCCATCAGATGAGTAAATAGAAGAACTGTTCTTGTCAAATCCCTTGCAATACTCCCTCAGCCAGCTTTCACCTGTTAATAAATTATTTTCCTCAAGAAAATCTTCTGTTTTGGTTAAAGTCTTTTTGAAATATTTGGGGCTTTTGCTGTAGTTAAAAAATCCGTGCCCTTGTTTCTTATAACCAATCAAAGTACACTTATTGCCTTGTTGCTTCATGAGGTAATTAAATCTGTGGACATTCTCATAACTCATAAGGAACAATTGTATCTGCTTTTCCATGCATAATAAAAGTAACTGGCACATTTGCAGTGATATGATGAACAGGGCTTAGTTCAAACTCGCGTCCGGCTAATTTTTCCTGCCCGTAGCCTTTTTTCCCGGTGTCAACCACCGGGTTAAAAAGCGCCAGCGCCATAGGAACAGCAAAAACCGATAAATCGTCGGAAGCCTCGTTAATGTTATCGATAACAGCGGTGCAAGCTGCCAGATGGCCACCGGCTGAACCACCCGACGCTACAATTTTATTGATATCGATTTCCAGTTCGTCGCCATGAATTTTGAGATAACGCATTGCCGATTTTGCATCTTTAACACTTTCGAAAGGTGTTGTTGAATGACGCGATTTTGTGCGGTAATCGGGACAAAAAGCAACAATTCCGCGGGTTGCCAGATATTCGGCCTGCAACCGAAACTGAGAAGGATCCCCGTTTACCCAGCCACCGCCAAAGAAAAACACGATGGCCGGAAGTTTTATATTTGATGAAACCTGAGGTTTGTACATTGTCATTTCAAGAGTAATCCCATCGACAGTTTTATAAACAAAACTGCTCTTTTCAACTTTGTAATTCTGCGGGTAAAGCTGAGTTCCGGAAAAAATAAAATACAGTAAAATGCAAACTAAATTCCGTTTCATTTATAACTGTACAATTAAAACGGTTTCCTTATCATCGCGAATAACATCAACAGAAATCATTTGGCCAATTTCCATGGTTTGCAAACGGCCCATATAATCATAAACCCCGCCCACTTTTTTCCCGTCGATTGCTGTAATAATATCTCCTTTTTTCATTCCGGCTTTATCTGCGGGTTTACCTTTGGTAACGGCATCAATCTGCATCCCGCGTTTTTCCACCCCTGCAAAGTCGGGCATTATACCAAAAGTAACTTTAAAACGGCCGCCGCGGCTGCGCTGGAATTTTGGCCCTGCCTCCTGGAACGTTAAATCATTTTCGCGGTTGGCCACTTCTTCAATTAAAAGGTAACTGTAATCGGCCACCTTTTTGGCGCCCTCATAATTAATTAATTCGGCATCGTCAAGCGGGGTATGATAATCAGGATGAGCGCCTGTTGAAATAAAAAATACCGGGATATTTTGCAGATAAAACGCTGTATGGTCCGATGGGCCAACACCTTCGGGCGAAAATGCAAGTTCAAAACCTATGTTTAATTTTTTTAATATAGTTTCTGTTTCTTTTGAAGTTTGTGTGCCGCCAATACTTAAAACTTTTGCATCCGGATCTAACCGTCCCACCATATCGAAATTAAACATGGCCCCCATTTTTTCTGTTTCAACCGGTGGTTTGGCCGTAAATGCATTTGAACCAATCAAACCCATCTCTTCGGCGCCAAACGCAGCAAATATTATGCTCCGCTTATTTTTCTTTTCGGCGGCAAATTTTTCTGCCAGTTGAATCACGGTTGCAATGCCTGAAGCGTTATCATCGGCCCCGTTATGCACAGCAATGGTATCGGCAGACCTCGAACCTGAGCCGGGGCCGCCCATTCCAAGGTGGTCGAAATGAGCGCCAATCACTACATATTTATTTTTCAGGTTTTTATCTGTTCCCGGCAGGAACGCCACTACATTTTGCGATTCGGTTTCTCTTTGGGTAACGTTTACAGTAACCGAAACAGATGCATTCACTTTCACATTCAATGATTTATTCAAACTATCGATTGCGGCTTCAAGTTTTTCGATGGTGATTTCGCTGCCACCAAGTATTTTGTTGGCAACTTCGCGCGTTACCTGGATAACCGGAATAGAATAACGGGCGCTGTTTTTATCGAAGATCAACGACGAGAGCTTGTCGGTTTCGCTGAATTTTGTGCCGGCAACCAAAATCAATCCGGCTGCATTTTTTTCTGATGCAAACATTGCTTTCGACCTTTCGGAGGAAAACTCAATAAACGGACTTTGCGGATTCTCCATATCGGGGTCGCCCTGTAGTGCAAGCACCCATTTTCCGGCAACGTCAACACCTTTGTAATCGTCCCATTTCAAGGAATCCCTATCTACAATCAGTCCATACCCGGCAAATACAACCCCTGCTTTTACACTGGTATTGGCCGAAAAAGCATAGGGTTGAAAATTTTTTTCAACCTCAAACAAATTATCGTTTACTGTCAGTTTATTTCCTTCACCTATTTCAGCGGAAGTAACAAGGCTGAATTTCTGAAACCCCTTGTCAAACATCAATTCCAAACCGGCATTTTTAAATTTGGCGCGAATATATTCCGCAGCAAGCAAATCGCCGGGTTCGCCCGATTTTCTTCCTTTTAACTCTTCCGAAGCAAGATACCCGACATCTTGTTTTAATTCTTTAACGGTAATTTCGGGGTCAAATTTTTGAGCGGCTGCGGGGAAAACGATAATAATAAAAAGAAAAACTATTAATCTCATTTTTAAAAATCCTTTTAATTCGTATAAAATCAAATCAATTTAAAAAAACACATCGAAAGGGGTTAAAAACGGGTGTAATATTACATATTAATAGCCATTAAAAAAAAGTAGTTGTGTATATTTACGCCCTCATCTAAAATTGAACAGATTGATTTCATTTGGCATAAAATACTGGTTTATATTCCTCTTAGCCTCAATATTGGCCGCTATTGGCGTAGCGCTGTTAATGTATTTCAGGAATAAAAGCAACAACGAACTCACCAAAAAACAGGTGTGGTTTTTAATGTCGTTGCGCTTTCTTTCATTTTTCATAGTTGCATTTTTGTTGCTTTCACCATTTATAAAAACGCTGAAAAAAATAACCCGAAACCCTGTAATTATTGCTGCGTGGGATAATTCAACATCCATCGTTTCAACACCCGATTCGGTAAATATCGCTTCAGAAATTTCCAAAATGAGGGGCCAGTTTAAAAACGAACTGTCATCGAAGTATTCTTTGGTTGAATATTCGTTCGGGCAAAGCGCAAAATTGGTTGAAGATTTAAATTTTAAGGAGAAGAAAACAGATTACAGCGAGGTAATCAACGCGGTGGTAAATAACCATTTTAACGAAAATGTTGGCGCGCTGATTTTGGTTGGCGATGGTATTTACAACCAGGGAAAAAATCCGCTTAACCTGATGGGCGAAGTCAATTTCCCGGTTTACACGATTGGTTTTGGCGACACTACCGAAGTTATGGATTCGCGGGTCCAGGATATCAGGGTAAACCGGACTTCGTTTTCGGGAAATAAATTTCCGGTTGAAATTGATGCCCGGTTTTCGAAATTAAAAGGAAAACCTATCCGGCTTTCGGTATTACAGGATAAACAGGAAATTGGCAGTATAATGGTAACCCCGCCCAACCAGAACTACTTTTATACACACGAATTTATTCTCGATGCAGGCGAAGCAGGATTAAAACACTTCTCGGTCAAAACCGAAACTGTTGAAAACGAACGGAACACAAAAAACAACCAGGCAGCTTTTGTGATTAATGTGCTGGAGAAAAAACAAAAAATTCTGATTCTTTCTGATGGCCCGCACCCCGATATCGGGGCAATTAAAAACACCCTCGATTTGCAGACAACTTATGATGTTTCGGTTTTTACAGAAGAACCTTATCCGGCAAACCTTTCAGAGTTTAATTTACTTATTCTGAACCAATTGCCAACATCGGGAAAATCGGCGGACGATATTGTAAAAAATGCACAGAATAATCGCATTCCAATACTGTTTATTGTCGGTAACAAAACATTTTTACCACAATTAAATGCCCTGGCACAGGGGGCAATCATTTCGCCGCTTGCCGGTTCGGGCGAGGAAGCGCAGGCAACTTTAAACACCGCTTATGCAACATTCAATTTAAGTGAAGACTTTAGGGAGATACTTTCGAGGTTTCCGCCACTGCAGGTTTCGTTTGCCGATTACCATTTGGAAGCCGGTTTTACACCGCTGTTTTACCAGAAAATCATGAATATTGGAACAGCAAAACCTTTAATTGCAACGGGTACTTTAAACGGACGAAAAACAGGGTTTATTTTTGGCGAAGGAATCTGGCGCTGGCGTTTGTACAATTATTACGCCAATCAAAACCAGGCGCTGTTTAACGAATTGGTAAATCAACTGGTGCAGTACCTCGCTTTACGCCAGAATGAGGATAATTTTATTGTTGATTTTAAACCGGTTTATGCCGAAACAGACGATATTATTTTTAAAGCCGAAGTTTATAACGACGTATTCGAACCTATCACCTCGGAGGAAGTAAAAATTGATATACAAAATTCAGGTAACGAAGAGTTTGAATTTACTTTCGATGTGCAGGGCAATGATTATTTTTTAAATGCCGGACATTTGCCCATGGGCGATTATACTTTCTCGGCAAATGTTGACATTGCTGCTAAAACTTTTAACGAAGCAGGAAGATTTACGATTACTCCCGTAAATTTCGAAAACCTCGATTTGCGGGCAAACCATAACTTATTGTACCAGCTTGCAACCGAAAGTGGCGGCCGGTTTTATGCGCCGGATGAAACCGAAAAGCTGATTGCTGACCTGCAAAGCAATAACCGGCTGAAAGCCACAAGCTACTACCAGGAAATGATAAACGAACTTTTAAACCTGAAATGGCTTTTCTTTGTTGTTTTGTTATTGTTAAGCGTGGAATGGTTTTTGAGAAAGTTCTGGGGCATTTATTAAAATTTTATAGGCGTGAATAATCTTTTCAGTAAAATAGCAAATCTTGCATCGGTAATTCTGCTGATTTTCATTTCGTTTTCATGCATTTCAACCAAACAATTGCATATCGAAATTCCACAAAAATCGAAAAAAGAACTCCCCGGAAACATACAAAGTTTATTGTTGGTTGCGCGGATGGTTGATGACACTTACACCAATTTGGATGCCGATTCGCTGCAGCGAATATTTTACAATCAGAAATTCAATTACGACACCATAATTAACGACATTCACACAGTTGACACAACTTTAAAAGCGCTTGGAGAACTACTGTTTGAATCGGGAAGATATGATTTTGTAATCCCCGAATACCGGTTCCTGGAGTTCAAAAGAAATTCGTTTATAACCGCTGAAATGCCCTGGGACGAAGTAAAAACGCTTTGTGACATATTTGAAACCGACGCCATTTTATCGCTCGATTATTTTAAAACACGGGTTTCAACCGGATATCAAAAAGAGAATTTTTTCGATCCCGGGAACAACAGTTTTTTTGCGCAGTCGCAGGCACAAATGATGATATCGTACGAAGCGCTTTTCAGGGTTTATGATCCAATTGGTGAAAAAATAATCTTTCGTGAATTTATCCGCGACACCATTATCTGGGAAGATTCCGATAGCTCAGCAGGGGTATTGTTTAACCGGTTTACCCCGGTCAAAAATGCATTGTCCGAGGCCGGAATTGCAATTGCCATAGACCTTTCAGGAGAAATAAGTTCGATATGGCGCGAAGAAAAAAGAAGTTATTTTGCCAGGGGCGATGCAAACCTGAAACAAGCCGCGCAATTGGTAAATGCCGGCCAGTGGGGATCTGCCATTGCATTGTGGAAAGATACTGCCGAAAAAACCAATTCGAAATCGCTGAAAAGCAAAGCTGAATTTAATATCGCGCTTGGTTACGAATTAAATGGAGACCTTGATGCATCTATTGAGTGGGCGTTGAAATCGTACAACACCATGTACCGGACAAACACCTACAACTACCTGGAAACCCTGAAGCGCAGAAAAAATGTCATTAATAACCAATAACCATGAAACATTTATCATTCTGGTTTTTAGCAGTTGTGCTGACCATTACATCGTGCACTGTTTATAAAGAATTTCCGATTGATGTTTATAAGCCCGGCGAAATTGCAATACCTTCCAATGTTGAAAACATTTCGCTGATTTACCGCAATTTTAAATACAAAAACGATACGCTCCAGCATTTTTACAAAGACGACAATGTGCTTAAAAGGGCAAAAGGCGACCCCAAAAACTTAGACAGCATTTTGGTCGGCACCTGTTTAAATGAACTTGCCATGAATTTGAAAACCAATAAAGTTTGCAACACGGTTCATATTTTTCCTGAAGTTTTTAAACCGCACACCGGCTCAAAACTGCCGTCGCTCGATTTTGAACTGATAAATAAACTTACCACCGAAACAGAAACCGATTTAATTATTTCCCTCGAAACCTATTCCTGGTTCTTTTCGGAATATTCAACCGATGCAAAAGCGCCAAAATCGCGGGAGGTGATAACCGCTAATGTATGGGCGGTGTACGATCCGGTGGCTAAAAAAACAATTGAGCGCAAAACCCTAATCGATACGATTTACTGGAATGCATACAACGAACAGGGAAATTACGATAAAAACAGCAAACTTCCGCCACGCTTATCGGCCCTAAAAATTGCCTCACAAATGGCAGGCGAAAACTATTCGAAACGATTTCTGGCATCGTGGGTATCTGTAAAACGAATATACTCCATTCCCCCGCTGCCCGATTTTGAAGCCGCCGAAAAATACCTTATCAAGGGCGACTGGGATAATGCCGTCATGCTTTGGAAACGTTATGCTGCCAATAAAAATGGGAAAATGGCAATTAATGCCCGCTACAACCTGGCTTTGGGATATGAAATGAAAGACGATATGGACACAGCTATTCAATGGTTGACTGCCGCCCGGCAAATTGCAGAAGATTACAGGAGCAAGGAAGATTTAAAAAGGATTGCTGCATACCAAAAAGTTCTTGAACAACGAAAAAAAGAGGTTGAACGGTTAAACAATATCTGAAATGTCCCTGTTTTCAAACACTCCGTATTTTCTGATTTGCTTCAGATTTCTGCAAAGTTGTAACAAGAATAAATCGATTGCAGCCAAAAGTATGTATAACATGGCGCTGGCCTGCGAAATGAGCGGCAATATGGACGCAGCCATCGACTGGGCAGAAAAATCGTTTTACGTTTTTGGAACTAAAAACGGGATTCATTCCACCAACTGCTCTGATTACATTCGCATTTTAGGCCAGCGAAAACTTGATATTAAAAAAATAGAAAGTGAACCGGATGTGAAATAAAGTTTGAATCAAAATTAATTCAATTCAATCATCACAACCGATTTCGCAGGAACATTAACAGTAACAGCGCTCCCCGAAACTTTAACATCTGAAAAAGCCTTTAACGTAATCTCCTCGTTTTTCCCAAAATCGTTGTATGAATTGATTTTCGTGCCGGTCACTATACTTCCCTTTCCAAACTTCACTTTCTCCGTTCCCCGCAAATCGCATGAAACTTCAATAT
>CAMTWS010000181.1:0-36339 GCA_947085485.1 uncultured Prolixibacteraceae bacterium | reverse complement strand
TTCAATGATTTTCAGATGTTCCCCTTTGGGGTTAGGGGTCAAACAGATGAAAATTATTGAATTTCCGACTTTTCGGAGTAAGCTCAAAGTTTAAAATGGGGTTGTTTGACAATCCGTATGTTGATGTAGATAAAACAGAAAGCATTGCCGGGAAAAAAGAGTTTGTTGAAAAAGGAAAACTGGCACAGCGCAAATCGATTGTTTTGCTGAAAAACCAGATGAACAGCGACAGCACGTTCATACTTCCGCTGAAAAAGAAACTGAAAATTTATACTGAAAATATCAACAGTGAAATTGCTTCAAAATACGCAACCATAGTTGACAGTGTTGCCGATGCCGATTATGCCGTTTTACGTCTGCAGGCTCCCTGGGAACCCAGAACCGGCGACATGGTTGAAAGAATGTTCCACCAGGGTAAACTCGATTTTGATGATGCTGAATTGACACGAATCATGAAAATTATGGAGCAAAAACCTACCATAGTTTGCATTTACCTCGACCGCCCTGCAGTTATTCCTGAAATTGCTGAAAAAGCTGCCGGATTACTTTGCGACTTTGGGGCATACGATGATGCGGTGCTCGATATTGTTTTTGGCGATTTTAATCCTACTGCAAAGCTTCCCTTCGAAATGCCCTGCTCAATGGAAGCGGTGAAAAATCAGAAAGAAGATGTTCCGTTCGATTCGGAAAACCCTGTTTTTAAATTTGGACATGGATTGAGTTACCTTTATTTAAAAAACATTTTCTAACAAGCGCTGTTTATTTAGAAATTGATTTTGGAAAATGAAAAAAGCCGGATTTACAACAACTGCACTGAATGTCCCGTATTCGAAAAAAGATCCCCACAATGCACTGCAAATGCCACTTTACGAAGCAGTTGCATTTGAATTTGATTCGGCTGAACAATTAGAAGCCAACTTTAAAGGCGAATATATTGCCCATGTTTACTCGCGCACTTCGAGCCCTACTGTGGAATATTTCGAATTAAAACTAAAGGCGCTTACTGAAAGTCACGCAGTTTTGGCTGTAAGTTCGGGCATGGCCGCTATTTCCGGTACACTGATTGCAGTTGCAAATACAGGCGATAATATTATTTCGTTTGACCGTTTGTTTGGGCACACCTACGCACTTTTTCAGGATACGCTGCCCGGACTTGGCATCGAAACCCGTTTTGCAGATTTAAATGTGGCTTTGGAAATTGAAAAACTGATTGACCGGAAAACCCGGGCCATTTATTTTGAAACGGTTACCAACCCGCAACTCGAAATTGCCGACATTGGAATGCTGACCAAGATTGCGCAAAAACACAACATCCTTTTAATTGCCGACAGCACCATGACCCCGCCCAATGTTTTCGGCGCCGGAAAACTGGGGGTAAATATCGAAGTGGTTTCAACCACAAAATATATTTCGGGCGGGGCTACTTCGTTTGGCGGCGCCATTATCGACCACGGAAATTACGACTGGACAAAGAACCCCAACTTTTCGAAATACACCGAAAAATAAAAAGCATTGGATACCCCGGATTAAAGTCGAATGCGGGTTTTGCACTTGCTAAAAAACAGTTTAATGGCATACCGGGCACAATAATGACTTTTGATTTGGAATCGAAAGCCGCCTGTTTTGCTTTTATGAATAAACTGCAGGTCATTCGCCGGGCAACCAATTTGAATGACAATAAAAGTCTGATTATTCATCCACATTCAACCATTTATGCAGAGTTTACCGAAGATGAACGGAAAAATGCGGGCATCCGCGACACAATGTTGCGCCTTTCGGTAGGTATCGAAAATGTGGAGGATTTAATTGCAGATATTGAGTCGGCGCTACATTGCGAACAGATGTCGGTTATTTTTTGGTAAAATCGTCTTTCACTGCTTCGTATATCCCTGATTCGGAAATGGGTTGCCTGCGTGCTGTTTACGCGGTAACCAACAGAAATAATGGCATCGAGGTTATAAAATTCAATTTGACGCGATACTGAGCGTAAACTTTCGGTTTGAACTTGTGCAATTTTTGCACAAGTTGCTTCTTTATTTAGTTCGTTTTCGTTGTAGATATTAGATAAATGCTTGGTAACCACCGATCTTTCAACGCCAAACAAATCGGCAATTTTTTGTTGTGTTAGCCAAATGGTTTCGTTCTGCAAATATATCTCCACTTTAACTTTACCGTTGCGAGTTGTGTAGAGCAGTATTTCGTTTAAGCCTTCTTTGGGCGCCAAATTGTTCTTTTTCATTTTTTCGATTTATACAGTTATGCCGATTTTCACGGCTAAAAGTAATCAGCTTCCAACAAAATAACAAGCACCCAAAACTGAATTAATTTCCAGCTAACTTGTTTTCTTATAATTAATTATTGCCCAGGTATTAAAGAAAACTGTGAACCCTGCCATAATCAGAAAATGGTTTTTGATATCGCTGAAGCCGCTGCCTTTCATTATTACCATTCGCATCACTTCAATAAAATAGGCAAGTGGATTTAGCTTTGCAATCCATTGTGCCCATTCAGGCATGCTGTCGATCGATGTAAACAGGCCGCCCATCAGTATAAAAATCATAAAGAAGAAAAAGGCCAGCGACATTGCCTGCTGCTGAGTATTCGAGTATGTTGAAATGATGAGCCCCAGCCCCATAATGGCAAACAGGTAAACCGAAAGAAAAGAATAGATTACGAATATACTTCCGGCGGGAACAATACCATAGACCAGGCGGGATACCAAAAACAACCCTACTGTAAAAACAAACATTCCGATTAGCCAGAACGGGATAAGCTTGCCAAGAATGAAATGGTGTTTTTTGATTGGCGTAACGTTTATCTGTTCTATGGTTCCAATTTCTTTTTCTTTTACAATATTTACCGCACACATAAAAGCGCCAACCATGGTCACCAAAATTACCAGTATTCCGGGAACCATAAAATCCTGGTAGTTCAGAAACCTGTTAAACCAGTTTGATGATACAATTTCGATGGTTGGTACATTTTGGATTTTTGATGGCGGGAGCAGTTCTGTTCTTATGTTTTGATTAAAGCCGGCAATAATACGGCTAACATAAGCGCTGCCAACCATTGCTTTTGTTCCGTTTATCGCATTTACGGCAATAAACAATTTTTCCTTATTTTCCTTTACCAGATTCCTTTCGAAGTTCCGTGGTATTTCAAGTATTAAATCGGTTTTATCGTTTTCTATTTGGTTAAAACCGGTTTGAAACGAATTGTTATAACCGGTTAATTTGAAATATCCTGAGGCCAGAATTTTGGAAGCCAGGCCGTGAGAATAGGTTGACCTGTCGTGGTCAACTATAGTTATATTGATGTTTTTAATTTCATAATCGGCAGCCAATGGTATTATTAAAAGCTGAATAACCGGCATAATAATTATCAGTTTCAAAATAGTTGGGTCCCTGAAAATCTGCCTGAATTCTTTTTGAAGCAAAAATCTAAGTGTTCTCATGATAACCTGATTTTGAATTTCTTAATGCTTACAAACAGCAGGAAAAGCGTCATCCCCAACAAAACCAGTGTTTCTTTCCAGATGGCAGAAAAGCCCAAACCCTTTATCAAGATTGATTTTGCGATAGTGTAATACCACTTTGCCGGAACAATGTTTGAAATTGCCTGCAACGGTTTCGGCATATTTTCCAACGGGAACATAAACCCGGTTAACATCATTGTTGGAAGCAGCATTCCCACAAGCGAAATTATCATTGCAGCCTGTTGCGATGCAGTTGAGTTTGAAATCAGCAATCCAAGCGACAGGGCTGTGATAATAAACAGCGAGCTTGCGGCAAATATGAGCAGAATACTACCTTTTATGGGCATATCGAGCAAATTAACACTTAGCGTCAAAATGATGGCAAGGTTAATTAACGACAGGAAAAAATAGGGTATTGCCTTTGAAATGACCACCAAAAGCGGATTAAACGGCGAAACCAAAAGAATTTCCATAGTACCGCTTTCCTTTTCTTTTACTATCGAAACCGAGGTCATCAATACGCTTATCAGAAACAAAACCAACGCCATTACTCCCGGCACAAAGTTGGTAGCGCCTTTTAGTTCAGGGTTATAAATCATTCTCATTTCGGTTTCAATCAGGTAGGGAATACTTTGCCCCTGCATGATTTGACGCTGATAATCAGCAATAATATTAGATGCATACATCGTAAGTGTAGTGGCTGTATTCGGGTCGGAAGCATCGGCAATAATTTGTATCTGCGCTTTATTTAAATGATTTAAATCCTGGTTAAAATTGGGCGGAAAAACAACAACCATTTTTACCACTCCTTCCTTAAATGCTTTTTCTATTTCAGGATTTCTGAGGTTTGCCCTTTCGATTTCGAAATTTTTGCTCACCTCAAGTTTATCGATGATTGCCCGCGAAGATATATCGTTTGCATAATCGCAAATTACAATTTTTGTGTTTTTAATTTCGTTGGTCAACGCGAAGCCAAACAAAACAATTTGTACGATTGGCATTCCAAACAGCAGGAGCAACGTTTTTCTGTCGCGAAAAACATGGTAAAACTCTTTTCTTACAAACGCTAAAAATTGTTTCATTTTCTTTTCCTTTCTCCCCTCCTGTGGAGCTACTCTTTATACATATCTCTTTTAACGAAAATAAATCAAAGGAATTTATAAACATTTTTAATGTAAAATATCCAATAAGGAATAAGAAATCAGAAAGTTCTTGTCCAAATTCATCCTTTTTTTAACACTTTTTTATTCGTTATTCCTTATTTCTTATTTTCTTGGATTCCTTTAATTAATATTTGTGTATAAAGAGTAGCCTGTGGAGGGGCCGGGGAGGCCTTAATCTCCCCTTCTTTTTGCTCCCCTGGCCAATTCAAAAAATACACCATCCATTGTTTTGGCATCGAATTGCTGTTTCAGGTTCGGGGGCGAATCGAGGGCGGCAATGTACCCGTCAACCATCATGGTTATTCTGTTGCAATATTCGGCCTCGTCCATGTAATGTGTGGTTACGAAAACTGTAATTCCGCGGTCGGCGGCGGCATAAATTAAATCCCAGAATTGGCGGCGTGTTACCGGGTCAACCCCGCCTGTGGGTTCATCAAGAAAAACAATTTTTGGCTCGTGGAAAATGGCCACCGAAAAAGCCAGTTTTTGTTTCCATCCCAAAGGCAGCGACTTCACCAGCTTTTTTGCTTCGTTTTCAAGCCCCAGGAGTGAAATTAATTCATCGCTTTTCGATTTTATATAGGTATTGGTCATTCCGTAAATTCCGCCATAAAACCTGATGTTTTCCAAAACCGTCAAATCTTCGTAAAGCGAGAATTTCTGGCTCATGTAGCCAATGTTCCTCTTTATTTTTTCGGTTTGTTTATACACATCGAACCCGGCAACCATTGCTTTCCCCGAAGAAGGCATCGACAAACCGCAAAGCATGCGCATGGCCGTGGTTTTTCCGGCTCCGTTTGCCCCGAGAAAACCGAAAATCTCACCTTCATAAACATTGAAAGTAATTTCGTTTACCGCTGTAAAATGGCCAAAACGCTTTGTAAGTTTATCGGTTGCAATTACAACTTTCCTGTCCATTTTAATTCATTAATTTGATAAAACAATCTTCAATGGTTGGCGTAACAGGCTTGAATTCAACATGCCGATGATTCTTCTCCTGTAAATAGCCAAGCAACTTCTGATAGCTGTTTAAATCCTCGTCATCTTTAAAACTGATGTGATGATATTCGCCAAATGAATTGCTGCTGTCAACTTCATCAAACTGCCTGATATCCTGCAGCAAATGACTCATTTTCTCCGCTTTTATTACGTAAAGCTTTTTTGGGTACTGAGCGATAATATTATCGGGAGTGTCTATCGATAGGATTTCTCCATTTTGAATAAGTGCAATCCGCTCGCAAAGCATCGCTTCGTCCATGTACGGCGTTGAAACCAGTATGGTAATTCCCTGCGCTTTCAGCCGTTTCAGCATTTCCCAGAACTCTTTTCGCGAAACTGTGTCAACCCCGGTGGTTGGCTCGTCGAGAAAAAGCACAGTTGGCCTGTGAATTAACGCGCAACAAAGGGCCAGTTTCTGTTTCATTCCTCCTGAAAGTTTGCCTGCACGGCGGGTTTTAAATGGTTCAATCTGAACGTAAATATCACGAATCAGGTCGTAGTTTTCTTCGATGGTTGTTTTAAATACGGTGGCAAAAAACCGGAGGTTTTCTTCAACGGTAAGATCCTGATAAAGTGAAAATTTGCCGGGCATGTAACCCACCATTTCGCGAATTGCCTTGTAATCTTTCACAATATCGAAACCACAAACGCTTCCGTTTCCCCCGTTGGGCAACAACAAAGTGGTTAACATGCGGAAAATACTTGTTTTACCGGCGCCATCGGGACCAATCAAACCAAACAATTCGCCTTTTTCAACCGAAAACGAAACATTGTTCACCGCAGTAACCTGGCCTTTATTGTAGGTTTTTGTGATATTTTTCAGAATTACGTCGTTCATATTTAAATTGATTATTGATGAATGATTATTGATTATTTGAAAAACCAGTAACCAGTATCAAGCAACCAGCAACTAAAAGTTAATCTCCCCATACATACCGATTTTATATGTACCATCATTTTTCATTTTAATTTTGATGGCATAAACCATATTTGCCCTTTCATCTTTGGTTTGAATGGTTTTGGGTGTGAACTCTGCCTTGTCGCTAATCCAGGTAATCACACCTTCGTCTTCGCGGAATCCGCCGCTGCCATCATCGGTATTCACTTTTACTTTTTGATTGAGTTTTAAGAGTGATAATTGATTCGAAGAAATATATGCCCGAAGAATAATTGTTGACAAATCGGCAATTTTATAAAGCGCTTTGCCGGTCATGGCCATTTCGTTTTGCCCGGCATACTTTGTTAATACTGTTCCGTTTACCGGATTAACGATTCTGCATTTCAAAAGCTGGTCTTCCATTTGTTCAACCTGCACCTGCAATGGCAGAATATCTTTATTGATGCCATCGCTTGAAATTACCAGTGTCGATTTCTGGGCATCGATTTGTTTTTTGATGATTTCAATCTGTGCATTGATATCGTCTAACTGCTTTGTTGTGGCAGCATCTGACTTTACCAGATTTGTAATCCGCTTTTGTTCAATTTCGGCTGTTTTTAATTGCTCCCGCAGTGCCGAAAGCTGAACTGCAATATTTGGTTTTTTGGCAAGCATTGCTTCCATCTGGCTTTCAAGTTGTTTCTTTTTCAGAAATAACTGAATACTGTCAATGTAGCCAATCAATTGACCGGCTTTCAGGGTTTGGCCCTCTTCGATATTGAATTCTTTAAGTGTTCCGTTTGCTTCGGATGAAATAATAACCTCAACCGCTTCAAAAGAGCCGGAAGCATCGAATTTACTTTCGTCCTTGCATGATATTGCTAAAAGGGTCAATCCCGAAATTGTTGCGATTTTTAATATCCTTTTCATTGTAAAGTTCTTTTCTTTTGAATTAATTACCTGTGGTTGTTTTATTATTGTAGAGCACCATTAAAAGCTGCGTTTGGTGCAGAAGCAGGTTTTGTCGGTCCTGGTCTTCGGCATTTACAAAGGTTACATAATCGTTGGCAGTAATCACCCCGTTGGCCAATTGACTCTGTGCTGTTGTTTTTACACTTTCGCGCAAAGCTATAATTTCAAGATCGGTTTGAATAAGCGCTTCAAATTTGGCGATTTCGTTGAATTGTTGTTTCACTGCCAGGTTGGCATTAAACAGAAATGTTTCTTTTTGAACATCCAATGAATTCTGATTGAAGCCAAGCAGTTTTCTTTCCTTTCCTGACGTATAAAAACTGGTCAGGCTCCAGTTCATGCGAAGGCCACCGATGTAAAAAAAATCGAAATCGTTGCTCAACATATTTAACGCCGGCCGCCCCATTCCGCTTTGCACAAACAGGCTGAACCGTGGCAGGTTTCGTGCATTTACAATATTCCCCTGAATATCGTACACCTGCTTTTGCCGGTCGTACATTTCGAGCTCGGGCCGGGTAATTACCGATGAGAACTGTGGCATAGAAGGTTTTTGAAGCTTTGTGCTTTCTGCAACCGGCAAACCAATAAACAAACTGAGCATATCGGCATAACTTTTTCTTCCGGCTTTTAATTCGGTGGTTCGCTGATTGGTCTTTAGCATTTCTGCTTTTAAAAGGTTGAGGTTACTTTTCAGCGCAACTCCGTTTTCGATGGCGGCAGCGGTTTTGTCAACACCAACCTGAATGTCCTTTTTCAATATTTCAGTGTGTTCTGTTTGTTCGTCAATCAGTAACATTCCAAAAAATATCTGATCGATTCGTTCCCGTAATTTATAAAGCTCAACTTCAATTTTTTGCGTTTCTATTTCGGCATTTTTTTCAACCAAATCTTTTTGATTGCTGAGCGTGAAAAGGTCGGTAATGGGCTGGACTACTTCGCCGTAAATTTTATACTGGTCTTTGCTGATGGTTTCGAAAATGGGAAAGGCGCCCGGCAAACTGCTGTTTAAGGTGGGTTGGGTTACATCGCTCTGGTAAGAAGCATGGCCGCCAACATTCACCTGCGGCAAATACCCTTTCGAAACATTGTCGAGCGAATAGTTTTTCGATTTTTCAATCAATGCGAATTGCTTTATCATTGGGTAATTTCGCCTTGCCATTGCATAACAACTGTCGATGGTAAGCCCGTTGCCGAATTGGGCAGTAACCTGCAGGCTTGCAGCGAGTAAAAGCAGGGCCAGCGATTTTGGCATTATTGATTTTAATGGTTTCATTTTATTATCATTTTATTTTTACCGGAACAAGAACTACGATGCCAGGATTGCCTTTATCCAAACCGGGATGAGTGTTTTCCGCTCCTTTATTACCGCATTGAACTGCTCGTTGGTTAACCCGCTAATTGCTTTTAACAGCGGACTGGCAACAAACGGAAAAACGATCAGCCCCATCAGGTTCATCATAACATGTATAAAATTTTGTTGCTTAATTTTTCCTTCCTGAACCAATATTTTGTATTGCTGCGCAAAAACCGACTGAAACACTGCCCATTTTATATCTATTTTTTCAATCAGTCCTTCAGGGTTATTCCTTATTTCGCTCAAAATAAAAATTGGTATTTCGGGTTCGCTGAAAATCAAATCAATGTAACCCGATGTGAACCTTTCAAGCTTCTCTTCAAATGTTGTATCAGGGTCGTTAAATACCTGCGAAACCGATGCAAAAAACGACTGAAATGTTTCGAGCATCACAATATTAAAAAGCTTCTCCTTGCTTCTGAAATAATAATTGAGCAATGCAAGGTTAATACCGGCTTCTTCGGCAATATCCCGGGTGCGGGCCGCAGCAAAACCTTTTTTATGAAAAATGGCCCGGGCTGCGTTCTTTATTTTTTCCTCGGTAGTGAAATCGTTTACCGGTTTATTATCTTCAGTTTTCATATTAAAACCATCTTTTTTTTGCAAATATATTTGGTATTTTGATTTAAACAAATTAATCAATCATTATATTTAATCATTTGTTTAATTCTTCTCAAAACCTGACTGAACCGGAGGAAAAGATGAATGATTTTTAAATAAACCAAATGCATGAGCATTCATTTCAGTTTACATAAGCCCTGAAAAACGGCTTCGTTATAAACAATTGATTGTTAATATTTTAAAATTGTATTTTTTTAGAAACCTATTGGATTTATAGAATTTTTTAGTATAATTGACGACCATTAATTCTCATGTACTATTGATAACCAGATTTAAACAGACATGATCGCAGAAGTTAAAAAAAATTATTGAATTATGAAGGCAAAGACGAATGAAACATTTTCATTTTCTGTAACTGATTCCCAACATTTTAAAGATACGCATGATACGATTGAGTTAGTGAGTTGCCCGCTGAAAGAGATGATGTGTAAAGTGCATCTTTCTGATGTAAATAAAAGTTATTTAGAATCAGAACAGTATCGCAGGGAAAAAGATTTTCACAGGTCAATTGAAACACTCAAAATTGCATTTTATAAAATCAAAGAATTGATGGAACATCCGTGTACCAAATGCACGCAGATTTTTCATTCAAATATTATTGAATCAATGGAAACTATTCATAGTGATCTTTCTAAAATGTCAAAAGGCCTTTTTGGCAAAAAACGTTATCTGCCGAGTTATAATAAGGTGGATAGCTTTTTGAAGAAAATTGAAAATGTTGGAATAAGTAATAAGTTTCAACTTAACGATTCCAAAGAGCAGTTTCTTGGAAACCATCTTAATTAGGGAACTTCAGAAATCGTTAAATCACTCAACTTTAAATATCCCTTTACCCAAACAAATCCGTCCATCGTTGGCAATTCCTTCAACAATTACATTGTATTTTCCTGGTTGGTCTGAAGTAAAAAACCGCAGTTCTGCAGTACCGTTTTTTGTGGTTACTTCAGGATTCCAGTAAAGCAACGTTTTTAAATCAGGCTTTTTATCCGTCACATTTTCAGGAGTGTATTTGGGCGAATAAAATTCTCTGTATTTCGAATAACCG
The DNA here is from genome assembly GCA_947085485.1 of uncultured Prolixibacteraceae bacterium. Lineage (GTDB taxonomy): Bacteria > Bacteroidota > Bacteroidia > Bacteroidales > Prolixibacteraceae > Draconibacterium. The sequence continues at coordinate 25,833 of CAMTWS010000181.1, read as the reverse complement.
GTAACTTTATTTTCGATAATACCTTTTCCGATTGAACTTCCTTTGTTCGGTTCTCCGCGCCGTGTGTATATTGCAATAACGCCATTGGCGCCTTTAATACCAAAAACGGCAAGATTTTGCGGCGATTTTAAAATTTCGATTTTGTCAACATCGCTCATCGGAATTGCCTTAACGGTTTGAATCAATTGCTCGTTCATGTTCGAAGTTTCATTTCCCTCAATATCTTTAGTCTGCATTACCTCCACCGGCAAATTAAAAGTCTGACTGCCAACAAGTGGAATTCCATCGATCAGAAACATGGGCATCGAGTTTGCCCCAAAACTGCTTGCTCCCCGAATACGGACATTGTTTCCGCTAATATCAACCCCCGGAACTTTTCCGGCCAAATAATCCAGAACATTATCATACGATTGCTCAAATGGCTTAACATCCAGAACAAAATCGGCCGATTCATATAGTCTGAAATGTCCGTCTTCCACCGTATTGTTTTGGGTTGATTTTTTACTTGTACCTGATTTTGTTTTGGGTTGAAATTTTTTGTTTTCAGTGTAAATCTGATATTTAAGCGCTGCCAACTTTGATGGTTCGCTAACTTTTTCGTTTAATAATTTGATTTGCGATTCTGCTGCATCTGCACTTTTAAAAACCGGTTCAATAACCGCCTCTGTATTCATTTTACCTGTTTCATTCTTTGCCTGAACGTGAACAGTGGCAGTATCGTTAAATAGCAATCCCTGGAAACTAAAATTTCCCAGGCTATCGGTTTTTTGAGTCAGAAAAGCAACTTCATCATATTTTTGAATTGCCATCGTAATTTCACCGTTCGCAATAATGTTCCCTGTTAATATATTTTTTGCGACCCCCTGTAAATTAATTCCCGCTTCCTGCTTAAACTTTAACACCTCTGTTTTATTGGGTGCATTGTTCCAAAAGTAACTGCTGAAACCATTGGTTAGCATTACCAGCCTTAGCTTTGCTTCAGAACTGATTTCAGTATCAATAAACAAATCTGCCGAAGATTCAACAAATCCATTCAATTCTGAATCGACTAACAATTGGGATAAAATATTTTTTGAAAATCCATTCTCAGGAAAAGCCATATCGTGGATAACCGAAACCGAGAGATATGAGAAATCTTTATCCGTCAGGTATTTTTCGTCGTTTATTTGCAGCTTAATCTCCGACCTTTTCTTATAAAATTCGTTGTTGGTTTGAACCAGCAAATTATTCATATCAAGGTTTCGCGAAAACAATAACCGTTCAGAAACAGGTTTTAACGATTTATCGAGCAAAACCAACCGGTTGATCCCGGGTTTCAATGAACGGCTTTCGAATTTGAAAACTTTGTTAATGCCATCCATTTTAAAAGCCTGATAAAAAAGCGCTTCGCCACGGTGCATATTGGCAAGGTAAAATGTTTCTTCCGCCAAATCCTCCGAATTGCCAGCAATGTTTACAATAACTTCCTTGCTGGTATGATTTACAAGTTGAATTTTAATGCCTGCCTTTACCGGTTCAAATTTGTAACGAAATGAAGGAAACCCCTCAACAAATGCCGAATACGATTTCCCCGGTGCAGGTGTCAGAAACAACAAGCCCATTCCTTTATAATCGGTAGTAAATGAAGCTACAACTGCCCCTTTTTCATCTTTTACCGTTCCTTTGGCATTTACCCCGTAACCCAGCCGGCTAATGGCTTTAAAAGCAACAAGGTTGGTCGCATTTTCGAGCAAAACACCTCCCTCGGGCAGAAAAGTTATATCAGCAACCATGTTTTCGGTGCGGTCGTTCTTCGCAGAAGTCCTTACAGAGCCCGAGATTCTTGAAATCAGAACCTGTTTGTAAAAATAGGAATCGGGGCTGAAATTGAATAAATAGTTGGTATAAGCCTGCAACAAAAAATTACCCTGTTTCATTTTTTCAGAAATGGCAAAACTGCCCGAAGCCTGACCGTTAACGCAAAGCAAAACCAGTTGTATGGCCGGTGTCCCCGTTCCGTCAAATAAATTAACATATACATTTTCGGCGCGGGGAATCAACTGCCCCGATCGGCTTCTTACCCTGAATAATTTTCCTTTAAATATTCAAAAAACCGGTTGATGCGTTTAGCTTTAGATTCTTTGTTTTTCAACTTTTCTATTGCCCCGATCCAGAATTTCTTTGCTGAAAAAGGCAATTTATTGAAGGCTTTCATCAGAGCGGGTTCGTCTTTCCGCGCCTTCAATAAACCCAAGATTTCTTTTTATCCCTGTAAAACCCGTCCGTTTAACTGCCGATTTTTTAAAAAGTTCATCAAACAGGGGTTTTTCCATTTGATGCCATTCGTTTTTTGTAAGCTGCAATAATTGGGGATTTGGTACAAATTCAGGCTCACTGTTTTTTTCCGATTTCAAATTCCAGGGGCAAACATCCTGACAAATGTCGCAACCAAAAACGCGGTTCTCAAATTTCCCTTTCAAATTATCATCTAACTCTCCCTTTAACTCTATGGTTTGGTACGAAATGCATCGTCTGGCATCAACAACTCTATCGGCAACAATGGCTTTTGTAGGACAGGCATCAATGCAACGGGTACATTTACCGCAGTGGTCTGAAACTAATTTTGGTTCATCGTAAGGCAATACCACATCCAGAATCAGTTCACCTATAAAAAAGAAACTTCCATGCTCAACCGAAATAAGATTGCTGTTTTTGCCCACCCAACCCAATCCTGCCCGTTTTGCCCAGGTACGCTCCAAAACCGGCGCCGAATCGACAAACGGCCGTCCGTTGCACGGTTGAATTTCATTCTGAATAAAAGATAGAATGGATTTCAATTTATCTTTCATCACAAAATGATAATCAGTACCGTAGGCATATTTCGAGAGAACAGGCGCTGTTACATCTTTTTGAGTTTCTGCCGGAAAATAATTCTGAATGACGACAATTATGGTTTTTGCATTATCGAACAATAATGCCGGATTTAAGCGCTTTTCCACGTTTCGCGCCATATAACCCATTTCGCCGTGCATTCCACTTTCCAACCAATTTTTAAATGGCTTTTTTTCCTGATCCAGAAATTTAACCGGCAGAACAACACAATCGAGCAATCCAAGCTCACGGGCTTTTGCTTTAATTGAAGTTGCTATTTCCATCTGATTTTGCATCCCCTAAAAATAACAACTTTAACCGAAGCCGCCAACGCACAAAAAAAACCGCCTTAAAAAGACAGGTTCAAAAAGACAGGTTCTTTCGCTACTTCAAAAAAAATTACTTTTTCTTCTTTTTAATAATAACAAAAGCCGCAACGGCAATTATTACAACAGCAACAATGATAATAATTGTGGCGTTTCCAGAGGATGCAGGTTCAGCGCCGGCCAGTAAATCCTGCTGCATGTACGAACTGTCCTGCACGTTAAGGCTGTCGATGTAAGTTCCGCCGTCCTGGGCGGCTGCCATAAACGGAAGACTTAAAATAATAGAGGCAACTATTGCCATCAGCTTTTTCATCTTTTTCATCTCATTTTAATTTAACGCTTTGTTTTAACTATTCTATGTTTAATTTCTCATTTACTGCTTTTAACAATTGGCCTGCCTTACCGTAGCGTGGATTGATTTCAATCAATTCGTTTAACACCACTTTTGCTTCGCGAAATTCATTCTTGTCGAACAGATACTGAGCCTCTAACAAATAAAAGGGTTCGTAAAGCGCATAAATTTCGCGGCCGCGCTGCAAATATCTGTTAAAACTTTCAAAATCGTTTTGTTTCAACGAATTTTTTGCCAATTGTAAAAATAACCACACATTATTAGGGTCTGATTCGATGGCCTTTTCGAGTAAAACCTTTGCTTCATCAAACTCTCCCGCCCCTGATTTGGCGATTCCCTGAAAATCCAGTTTATCCTTCCGTTTCAGCAATACAACAATCGGGTTCCCTGCATGATAAAATGTTTTTATGATTTCTGTCGATTGCCATTTTTCGTTTTTTAAAAGTTCGGGGTGAATATAGTTTACGCCAAATAACCCGAAATCCCAGTCAACCGAACTCCGCTCAAGATAACGGGCATAATTGTGTCTGGTATTTGGAATGTTTTCGAAATAATTTGAAAGATTACAATTGGATGCCACAGTAATGTTATCGCTACCAGCCAAAGTGATTAAATATTCCGAAGATTTTTTTATTCCATGAAAATAGTAGTCGTATTCGTAATTCGACCACGCTTTTTTGTTTCCCCCTGAAATTGAATTGAAATAGATATAATCTGCCGGAAAAGTTGTAACCTGATGTTTTACAGTCAAAATCATCAGTAGAAAATATAAAACAATGGTTGCCATTTTAATCGCTTTAAACGATAAATAGTTGTAAAGACCTATTAATCCCGCAGAAGAAAAAACCGCAAAAATTGGCAACACAAAAAGCATTTGACGAACACCGCTGTATAAATTGGCCTTGATAATAATTACATACACAATCGGGAAGAAAAGGGTAAAAAGCAAAAACAACCCGATGAAGAGTTGTTTGCTAACTTGCTTTAATAGTTTCGAAAGAAAGAATATCAGAAAAACCCCTAATCCAAAAAAGATAAACTCAGGGGTTGAAATTAACAGCCATTTAGGCAGGTAATACCACGGGAGCTGGGTGCTCCACAACCATTTTCCCTCAAAAACCTGACGGATGCTCACTTTGTACTGTTCCATTACCTGCAGGCTCTCCAGCGGATTTTGAAAAACGTTCTGCAAGGCAAAGGGCCAAAAAAGCAATCCTGCAAAATAACCAATCAGCAGAATTGCCATGCTTTGGCCCAATAACCTTACAAGACAAAGTTTAGTTGAAAATATTTGTTTAAGCAAAAAAGGTTTCAAAATAAAAAATGCAAACAGCGCCAGTCCGAAATAGCCAAACAAAATAAGCCCGCCGATGCGGACCGAACATGTAAATGCAATTGCCAGCCCTAATAAAATAGCAGTGTCCCATCCGGGTTTTGGCAATTCTTTTATAAACCGGATTATCATAAATAAAGCTGCCAGATAACCTGCTGCAAATGGAATATCTTTTAAATTTCCGAACGCATGGCCAAATACCTGGGGCATAGCCAGTACAGAAACAACTGTTAATGCCGATACCCAAAATGACCCGGAAAGCTGAAAACCAATCAATCCGGCAAACAGAAGTAACAGCCAGAAAAAAATTGCCCCTGTAAAATGCCGTACCAGAAATTCATTTTCAATATTGAAAACCCGGTTAATCAATGCAGTGAAATTATCGACCGACTGACCGTAATATTTCAGGTTTGTCACCGGCGTTTCCAGGCACGAAGCATCTTTCCCACCTGAAAAATACCAGTTTATAACTTTTTTGGCGTGAGGATAATGAAGTTGCTCATCGACATTAACTGCAGCTTTTGGCGCCAGGAATGCAAGCAGAATTGCGGCAAATATCAGTCCCGCAATAAAAGCATTCTTTGCAGTAAATATGTCGATGGTTTTATTCATAAATATCTTTTACGATATAAACCGGCCGGTTTTGAACTTCCTTGAAAATGCGGTAAATGTATTCGCCAATCACACCCAAAAATGTTAATTGCACCGAACCAAAAAAACTGACTGTCAAAAACATCGACGACCATCCAATTGGGGCAAATCCCATCGCTTTCGAAACGAATGTGTAAACAATAGCGCCGAGGAAAACAAAAATGCCTAACAAACCAAAATATAAACAGGCTTTAATGGGCCATTTCGAAAACGAATAAATTGCGTCGGCTGCCAGGGAAAATAATTTGCTACGGCTCATTTTTGGTTCGCCTTTTAATCGATTGGGGCGATCAAACTCAATAAATTCGTGCTTAAATCCAACAAAATTGCGGATTCCGGGTATATAACGATTTTTTTCGGAGAATTTTAAAATAGCCTGATGCGCCTTTTGATTCAGGATACTAAAATTACCTGCTTTTGTAACCTGCTGTTCTTCGCTTATTTGGCTAAAAATCCGATGAAAAATACCTGTGAATATTTTTCGTGACAGTTTTTCGTTCCGCTGGTCGCGAATGGCAGTTACTATATCAGCATTGCTTTCCCTAATCTTATTGAAAAGTACTGGGATCAACTCCGGGGGATCCTGAAAGTCGCCATCCATCATTATTACATAATCTCCTTTGGCATAATCCAATCCTGCTGTAATTGCAGCCTGTAAACCAAAGTTCCGCGAAAGCGAAATCACTTTTAACCGGCTGTTTTCATTTCTGAATTGCAAAAGCTTTTCCAAAGTAGAATCAGCGCTTCCGTCATCAACACAAACAATTTCAAATGTTTCACCGGTGTTTTGAAGATTTTTGAAGACCTCTTCAATTAACTGAGAAACAAGATTACTTTCGTTTAAAAGTGGTATAACAACTGAAATCATAGTAAAGTATTTTTATGCTTTGTGCTGAGTTCCGGGAACCGGAACGGGAAACTCCATTTTCACCGGTCCCATTTCATATTTTTCAGGCCCCAATTTTTCGGGTGAATTGAGCATTTCCTCCCAGGTTACCAATTGTCCGGTGTAAGCGGCAGTCCTGCCCATAATTGCGGTCAGGGTTGAAATTGCCGTTCGTTCGGCTTCAACAACGGGATTGTTTGTGCGAATTGCCGTTACCAGGCTTATATGTTCCTGTATATAAGGTGAAACGTCCACAACCTCAGTCGATTTGCCGTCTTTGTCTTTTGGATATCCGTATTTCCATTTTTCAGTTCCATCCAGATTGTAAACAGTGTTTTTACAATTGGTGTAACCTTCAGTCCCCACAATATGCTCGCCTAAAGAATTTGCACAATCATCGATTTGGCGCGACATGCTATGCGAAAAAACTGCGTTTCCGTAATTAAAATCGACGCTGAAAAAATCGTACTGATCTCCGGTCAACCTGCGTGCCCTGCCGCCAAAACCAATGGCTTCAATTGGGTTTTTACCCATAAACCAATTGATAATATCGATGTTGTGAACGTGAGTATCCAGAATGTGATCGCCACATAACCAACAGAAATTATTCCAGTTGCGCAACATATATTCCATATCGCTCCAACCTTCTTCGCGGGTGCGAAACCAAACGTGGCTTTGCAACCACCATGCCTTTGCCGACACAATTTCTCCAATAGCGCCCGAAGCCACCTGTTTATAGGTTTCAAGATAATCGCGCTGGTGGCGGCGCTGGGTTCCGGTAACAACAGTGAGCCCCATGCTTTCGGCCTTTTTCGAAGTGGCAATAATTTGACGTGCCCCAACGGGATCAACACAAACCGGTTTTTCCATAAAAATATGTTTCTTTGCCTGAACGCATGCATCGAAATATGCCGGCCTGAAATGTGGCGGTGTTGCAAGTATTACAACATCCAAATCTACTTCGAGCAAACTTTTATAACTGTCGAAACCCCAGAAGCAATTTGCCCCGGGAACTTCAACACGCTGTTTACTTAATTTACTTCGGCAATCCCAAACTTTATCTTCGAAAACATCGGCCAATGCAATTAGTTCCAAATCGTTTCCGGCAGCCAGAAAATTGAGCGCTGCACCAGTTCCGCGGTTTCCGCACCCAACCAGCCCTGCCCGCAACTTTTTCCCGTCGGGGGCTTTATCGAGCACAGGAGGAAATGCATAATCAACTGTTTTTTTTGATTTTGAGCTGCAGGAAGTCAGAGCATTCATTCCGATAACACCGGCAGCGCCTATCAATGCCGATTTTCCGAGAAAATTCCTGCGCGAGAATTGACTTTTTTCCATGATGTTAGTGTTTTATTTCTTCTGATTTTAAACCTGCTTTATCGTATTCGCAAACTACCCTGAAACCCACATTTTTGCAATCGGAATACCACCAAATGCTTTTGGGTATCTGCGGATCGGTAGCCAACCAGTCTTTTGTGCGTGTAAAATCGCGACGACCGGCACGTAAATCTTTGGCAGAATTGTTATAAGCGCCACCTCGAACCACACGCTCCGTACCATCGCGTGGCCCGCGTGGATTTTTTACAATGGGTTTCGGATATTTTGAATAAACGGCAGGGTCATAGAAATCAAGACAAAACTCTGACACATTTCCCAACATGTTTTTCAAACCGAACGGATTTGCCTGAACCTTTGAAGGTTCCTGTGTTTTGTTGGGAGTATTCTCCTGATAGATAACATACGAGTTAATGATGGTAGTATCAGGGCCAAACAGTTTGCGCCAGAATCCCGTCGATTCGTAATCTTCAGGAGATCCTTCAAAAAAGTAAGGCGTATTTTTTCCGCCACGGGCAGCATATTCCCACTCGGCTTCGGTGGGCAGACGGTATTTTTTCCCTGTTATACTGCTTAACCACCTGCAATAAGTCATTGCTGCATGATGGCTCATCGAAATCGCAGGCCGGGTTCCTTTTCCCCATCCCTGATCGGGAGCGCCCCATGGCGGTGTTGCCCCCGAAATCGCATCGGTTTCATTTTCAACTTCAACTTCAACTGCTTCCTTTCTGCCCTGCGAACTGGTAGCATTAAAAAAAGCCAGGTATTCATTCCACGACACTTCTATCTCGCCCATCCAAAAACTATCCACTGCAACTTCGATAACAGGCCCTTCATCGCCCCTTCTAAAAGGTTCGTCAGCGGGAGTTCCCATTTTAAAGCCTCCGCCCGGAATTGCAACCATTTTAAACGAGACAGATGTGCCGGGAATTTTTTCGTTGAAACTATTAAAGCTGTTTATCTGGGCCGGTGTAGTAAAAATTTCTTTTGACCCCGACACAATTTCATCAACTCCGGTCAAACCTGTTTTTCCGCGATAGTGACCCACATTGAGATGGCAATTCAAACACGATGAGTTTTCAGGGTTCCTCATGTATTTTAGGTGCGCCTCGGCCCCCAAAACATTCAGGGTTGAAGGGAACATATTTGTATGGCACTTCTTACAACCATCTTCATACACGAATCTTTTTGCTGCATCAACCGACCGTTTTTCAGTCCAGTCAATCTCTGCTGAATCTTTGGTGATGTAAACATAAAAATCATGGAACCCGTGATAAGCTTTTCGGGTAATAAACTGAAACTTCTTTTCTTCAGGTGGTAAATGGCAATCGACACAATTTACAGAAACACCGCTCCGGGTATTGTGATGAGCCGACAACTTCCAGGAAACATCGGCGTGTGGGTGAACATGGCAGGATGCACAAAATTCATTGGTTGAAGTGGTTTGAATTGTTTTATTGAAAAGTGCAAAGAATAAAATTGCACTTAAACCTCCGGTAATAAACAACAAATAGTGTTTTTGTTTGATCGTTTTATCAGTCATTCCAACAGTGATTTATCAACAATAATAATTGCCTGCTATTAGAAAAAACTTAATGCCTGCCCCGGTGCATAGTTAACCTATTCTTAATTTCATCTTATTTTAAAATGTAAACAACTGGATTAGTACACTTTATATATTCCAAAAAAAATTAAAAATTTATTTCATATTCCATCTATTTTAATACTTTTGGTAAAAAAATAACTCGAAATTAAGTGCCTTGAAATAGTTTAAAGAGAGATTTAAATGGCGAAAATGAAATTACATTACATTTCAATATTCTTATTAATCCTCCTGTTTGTAACTTCCACCCAGGTTTGTGCAACCGAAATTTCCGACAATACTTTTCTCATTGCCGAAATCAATTCGCAGAATTTAAACAACCAACAAATCTGGGATCTTTTACAGGAAAACAATTCAACCGGCATTAAAATTGAAATTGTTGTGAAAAACAAAAATTTGTTCCTTGCAAATTCATCCGACAAATTCTCAACTGTTCTCGAAAAGTTATATTCAGTATTGGAGGTAAACCAGTCAAAGATTGTCCCGGTTTTTATAAGGTATTCTGATAATATCCTATTGCTCGATTCGATAATTAATGTATCAAAAATATCATCATCCATTTTTTACCTTCCACAAGGTGAAACCTGGCCATCATTGGAATATCTGGTCCAAGCGAACCGGAGAGTTATTTTTTTTATTGATGGGAATTATAGCAATGAGAGCCTGATTTTACATACTGTGAAAAATTATGCGTTTCAAATTTCGGCCATTGGTGTTGGCGGCAGTTCATTTGCCCTTGACAATTCAGACAAAGTTAACCACGAGCTTTTTACAATAGACAATTTTGAACAACTGCCGACCAAAATCCCTCCAAATCAACTGAGCAGAAACCTTGTGCCCGATTATATTAATTTCCTGTTGGAAAACTGGAAGAAATATGGGAAAAGGCCTAATTTTATATTTATTGGAAACGATATTTTCAATTTCGATTTTATACCCGACCAATTAAATTCGTTTACATGGATTAAAGGCATTGTAAAGGTTTCTGATAAAAATTTCGATAAAGTTTACTGGCAAAACCACGACATACAGTTTACCGGCGGCAAATTCAGCTTTCCGTTCAGGGGAGGCGAAGAGCTGATTCTAACGCCATTTGTGCCCGGGTTCAAAATGACCCCCGAACAGATTGTTGTTACCGGTGAAATGACCATTCCGGAGAGTTACACAATTTTGGCGTCGCCATTAAAATTAAGTGAGGATTTGACCGGGGGTTTTAGTTTTGAAGGTGTTGTTTTGAATACCCTCAATCCGTCGCAAACTTTTAGTGGGAACAACTTTTCGTTTATTCAGGATATTAAACGGGGAAATGTATTGCGGTTACCCGAAAATGCCAGTATCAATTTAGGGAAGCCCGAAGCTTATGGTTTGCGGAACAGCAGTTTTACGGTAAGCAGTTTTGTGAAATTTACGGAGATTCTTGAATTTGGAGATAATGCTATTCTGGGCAACTATGAGTCGGGCTACCGAAAAGGCCTGCACCTGATTTTGCGTTCAGGCCACCCCTATTTTGGATTGTGGGCCAACGATTTTGTAGCCGAAAAAAAGTTGCAACCCAATATCTGGTATCATTTAACCTGGCGTTATATTATTGAAACGGGCGAACAGTCTATTTTTCTCAATGGCCAATTTATTGGGGGTTCCAATGGCCACCCGCCATTTTCGGGTACCGGAGATATACATTTGGGAAGCGCACTTTCGTCGGGAGCCAGTTTGCGCGGATACATCGACAATTTATACATTTGGGATCGCCCCCTCGGAAACGAAGAAATCAACCGGCTTTCGCTCGATGAAGCAATTTTGCTGGAAGGCAATACAAGGGCAGGAAACAGCTTGTTTAATAAACCTGTTATCTGGATACTGGCCTTGTTTGTATTAATGCTTTTAGCATCAGTTATTTATATTGCTACAAAACGGGTTAAAAAGAAAAAAACAATCATTTTAACTGATACCCCTGAATTAATTAATAAAAACCAAATTCAGTTGTTTGGCGAATTTAAAGCTATCGATAACCGGGGCGAAGAAATAACAGAGCTGTTTACACCAAAAGTAAAAGAACTGTTTCTTTTTACTTTAATCTACACGTTAAAAAGTGGAATTGGCGCCAACATCAGGGATATAAACGATATTTTATGGGAAGGGATTTCGTCGAGAAAAGTAGCCAATAACCGTTCGGTGACACTGAATAAACTCCGCAAAATTTTACTCCAAATCGATGGTATCGAGATTGTTTCGACCGGCGGTTATCTTCAGGCAAAAATCAAAAAACCATTTTATTGCGATTATGTTAGTGCATTTAAACTTTGCCAGATTCCGGAGGGTTTATCTAAACAGCAATTGATTTCGTTTTTTGAACTGGTAAAACGCGGACGTTTCCTGAAAGGGATCAACTGGCCATGGCTTGATGAAATCAGGGGATTTACGGGAAACCAGGTTATCGATAATTTACTGAACCTGGCAGCGATTTATCAGAAGGAGTTAAATTTAACAGAGATTGAAAAAATAGCACAGCGAATCCTTGATTATGACGATTTAAACGAGGAGGCCATTTATTTGCAGGTTTGGGCTTTGCAAAAAAGCAACAACCCCAATCTGGCCAAGTTTAATTTCAGCTCATTCACAAAAAAATACGAAAGTAGTTTTGGGGAACCTTATCCCATGAGCTTTTCACAGTTTAACCAGCACTTTGAAAAGGGGTTTGATTAACTTAACCCTTGAACGCTTTTCTGCAAAAAATCGCGTGTGTAATAATCATCATCAACAATTTCGCCATTCCAAATTACAATATCGAGATCGATACAACGCGGGCCATACTTTGGAACTGTTCTGTCGCGCCCCAGTTGATCTTCTATCCCTTTTAATAAAACCGCTAAATCTTCCTGATTCAATTCTGTCGTGATTTTTACTGCCCCATTTGTAAAATCGGGCTGATTTTCGATTCCAATTGGTTTGGTTTTTATCATTGTAGAAACCTTTACTACATCGACATGGTTTTTCAGAATCCCGAGCATTTTTGCAATATTTGCTTCAGCATCGATGTTTGAACCAATGCCGATTATGCATTTGTTAATCGTCGCCCGACTACAGTTCGGGTGACAATTTTCAATATCAATTAATTTTTCATCCATTAGTAAATTATAATCCAAAAGTTTCCCTTCTCTTAATCCAATATAGTCCCTGAACGACGAAAATTCCCAATCTTCAGCGCCTTTTACCAATCCTGAATAAACCGGATTTTGGTGTATGTATTCAATGCAAGTTTCCAGATAACTTTTCCCTTCTGGAATATTGATTTGAGTTCCAAAAGTTGTGTTCCAGTATGCAGGTTCAATTTTAATTTCGTCAAAAATCAGTTTTGCTTTTGTTCTTTTCTGAAACAATGAACCTGTAATTTTTTCTTGATTATGAATTGCTCTAATATAAGAAGACAAAAGTATCCCTAACGATTGGTTTAGTGTTTGAGTATTTATCGTTTCGCAATTTTTATCAATTAGATAGTCATTCTCAACCTCTATTTCTTCACGAAGAACCAAAACCAAAAGATGAAAGTGGTTGGGCATTAAACACCAGGAAACAATAGAAGCAAAGGGAAAAATATGTTTTCTAATTTTTCGTAAAAAGAATAAATAGTTATCGCGATTAAAAAAAAACTTTTGAGAATTTTTTCCCCTGTTATAAATATGATAGAAGCGACCAGTCTTTAAATCCATATTTTGAAATGTTAAGTAATGACCCGAACTACCCGGTGACTGAAAGGTGTTGATTCAAGTCATCACCCGAACTTAAGTCGGGCGATGACTCGATTCCATTTCCATTGAAACCGATTCGGCAAAACGCAATGCATGTGGCTTATCAACTTCCACACGAGCCCATTTTACTTTTTCATCGGACATAATTAAATCGAGAATATTTTTGGTAAGAACTTCGAGCAGCTTAAATTGGCCATCCTGAACCAAAGCAATTATTTTTTTTGTAATGGTTTTATAATCAAAAATATCAAGAGGCTCATCGGCTTCCAATGCATGGCCGGGAATGTCGGTTTCAATTTCAAGATTGATAATTACATCCTGTTTATTAATCAACTCTTCGGGATTAAAACCTATGTAGGTTCTAATCAATAAATTTTTTACTCGTATTCTTGCCATAATTTTATGCGTTTATTCCTAAATTTTCGCCGCCATCGGCAAATATTAACTGCCCGGTTAAATGATTGTTTTCTAAAATAAAATCAATACTTTTTATAATTGGCTCCAGTCCGCCCGGTTTTTTCATCGGGATATTTTGTGCCAGATTTTGCAGATAATTTTCATCTTTATCCTCGGGTGCTAAAGTAACTCCGGGCGCAATTGCATTAACACGAATATCCGGCGCCAGTTCCAACGCTGCCATTTGCGTTAAATTCCAAAGCCCTTTTTTCGAAAGTGAATAGGCCGTGAAGTTTGATTTATTTGATGTTGCCCGGGTATCGACAAAATTTATGATGTTCCCTTTTTTACAATGATTTGCAAAGTCGCGAATCAGAAAAAACGGAGCTTTCAGGTTCACATCCATCTGTTCGACGTACAATTCCGGCGTCGTTTCTTTTAAATACCCCGAATCGAAAACAGAGGCATTATTTATAAGCAAATGAATATCACCAAATGATTCAGCGACTTTGGGAATTAAGGCTGTTACTTCATTTTTATCAGACAAATTTGCTTTAAATGCCACGAATTTTTGTTGAGGAAATTTAAGGGTTAATTGATTTGCTAAAAGCCCGGCAGGTTTTTCCGATGAGTTAAAATGAACCGCAATATTCCACCCTTTTTCTGCCAAATGTTCGGCCAGAGCTTTGCCAATTCGTTTTGAAGCCCCGGTTATCAATGCGGTTTGTTCCATTTTAAAAAGTTAGCTATTTCTGATTAGCATTGAAAAAGCAAAATTCTATTTGTCGATTATGTCGTTATAATCAATTATGATATTCATTTTCCCAGTAATGATTTCCCTGACATTTTTTGCAATTATCATTGCTTTCTCAACTTTCTCGTCAGTAAGATAAACAGTTTCACTGGGATACCTGATTTCTACTGCATATCCCTGCAATTCCGAGATCTTATCATAGTAACTTTCAATATCTGCATCTTTTTGCGATATCAAATCAAGCAGATAAATCAAATCATGGTCACCTTTAATTATCCATTGTTTAACATCATCTTGTTGCCCGCTCATATAAAGCCTTTCCTGTATTTAAAACTTCATATACAAAACTAAATCTGTTGCCCTTTGACTCGTTTATTTCCTGTGGAGTATAAACAATCAAGTCAATTGGAATCATGGAACCATATAACATTTTTCTAACCTGTACCGTTCTTTGCGGTCTTGGCAAATCAGTGTCTTTAATTACAAATAAATCCAAATCACTGTTTTCATTGGGATTTCCTGATGCATACGAACCAAAAAGTATAATTTTATCAGGATTGTATCCAACAGCTATTTTGTTTACTATTTCCGATATTTTATCTGTATCAATCATTAATCAATTTTTAGCTAATATACTTAATTGTACGAATTAAGTTTGCTTAAATACTTACCAATAATATCGAATTCTATATTCACAACCGAACCCACTTTGAACGTGTGAAAATTGGTAACCTCGTGGGTAAACGGAATAATTGCCACCTGGAACGAGTTGTCTTTTGAATTTACAACTGTCAAACTCACACCGTTTACAGTTACCGAACCTTTTTCAACGGTCATGTAGCCTTGCCGCGCTTTATCCAAATCGAATGCATATTCGAAAGTGTAGTACCAGCTTCCATCGGCCTCATCAACTTTTGTACAAATCGCAGTTTGGTCAACATGGCCCTGAACAATGTGCCCGTCTAACCTGCCGTCCATCATCATACTGCGTTCGAGGTTTACTTTCGAACCGACTTCGAGCAACCCTAAATTCGATTTTAAAAGTGTTTCTTTAATGGCAGTAACTTTATATGTTTTTGCCACTTTGTCAACGTTTACAACCGTTAAACAAACGCCGTTGTGTGAAAGGCTCTGATCGACCTTTAATTCATCGGCAAACTTACATGTTAATGTAAAGTGCACATTTTCCTGTTCTTTTTCGATGGCTGTTACCGTGCCAAATCCTTCTACTATTCCTGAAAACATATGAAGCCCCCTTAGTCCCCCGAAGGGGGATTTTATTAATAATGGTTATACTTTATCTTTAAAAAAATTCCTCTTCTTACTCCCTCTCTTTTGGAGAGGGCCGGGGAGAGGCCGTTTTCCACTCCACTCCGTCTTTTGTATCTTTCAATTCAATTCCAATGTTATTTAATTCGTTGCGGATTTTATCGGAAGTTGCCCAGTCTTTATTTGCTTTTGCCTCTTTTCTTAGATTGATAAGCAACTCAACCGTGCCTGCCAAAATTTCATTTTGCCCTGGGCCAGAATTTTGTTCCAGTTTTAATCCAAGAATATCGAAAACCATTGAATGATAAAACAATTTCAGTTCTGCCAAATCGGTTGCTAATATTTTCTCATTACCTGCTTTAACAGAGTTGATCATTTTTACCCCGTCGAACAAATGTGCAATTGCAACCGGGCTGTTTAAATCGTCGTTCAAAGCCGCAAAACACTTTTCTTTCAGAAATGAAATATCAATTGTTGATTTTTCTGAAGCAGAAAGTTCATTCAATGTTTTTACGGCATTCATCAAACGTTCCAACCCTTTTTCTGATGCCTGCAGAGCTTCATTTGAGAAATCGATGGTGCCGCGGTAGTGTGCCTGCAAAATAAAAAACCTGATGGTCATTGGCGAGTAGGCTTGTTTCAGCAATTTGTGGTTGCCCGAAAACAATTCCTGTAAGGTGATGAAATTCCCAAGCGATCGGGCCATTTTTTGTCCATCGATGGTAATCATGTTGTTGTGCATCCAGTAACGAACCGACTCCTTGCCTAAACTTACAGTTGACTGGGCAATTTCGCATTCGTGGTGCGGAAATGTTAAATCCATTCCTCCTCCATGAATATCAAACTGCTCGCCCAAATACTTTGTGCTCATTGCAGAACATTCGAGGTGCCAGCCTGGAAAACCACTGCCCCATTTCGAAGGCCAGCGCATAATATGCCCGGGCGGCGCTTTTTTCCACAGTGCAAAATCGAACGAATTTTTCTTTTCGCTTTGTCCGTCCAATTGCCGGGTATTTGTTTTTATGTCATCCAGGTTTCTACCCGACAATTTTCCGTATTTGTATTGCCGGTTGTACTTTTCAACATCGAAATAAACCGAACCATTTATTTCGTAACCAAAACCATTTTTTATAATCGATTCAATCATTAGCTGCTGTTCGATAATATGGCCCGATGCGCGAGGTTCGATGCTGGGTGGAAGCACATTTAATTGTTCCATATTATGATGGAAATTGTTCATGTATTTCTGCACCACTTCCATCGGTTCCACTTGTTCAAGCCGGGCTTTTTTCGAAATTTTATCTTCACCGGTTTCTTCTACCTCATCTTCCAAATGGCCAACATCGGTAATATTCCGAACATACCGCACTTTGTAGCCTAAAAAGTTGAGGTAACGAAAAAGCAGATCAAAAGTTATATTTGGGCGGGCATGCCCGAGATGCGAATCGCTGTAAACAGTTGGGCCACAAACATACAATCCTACCTTCCCTTCAACAAGAGGTTCGAAAACCTCTTTTGAACGGGTTAATGTGTTATATATTGCAAAATCGGAATTCATTATTTTTTAAATGAATTTGATATTTATACTGCTCCAGGATTCTGCCCCGCGATTTCTTCATCTGGTTGATGATCAACTTTATTAAAATATTTCCGATAAAAAATTAATATCGAAAAAATGCCAACTGTTATTGATGAATCGGCAATATTAAAAACCGGCCGAAAAAATATAAACTGGTTTCCACCCCAAAAAGGCATCCAATCAGGGTACCGTCCATTTATTACCGGGAAATAAAACATATCGACCACTTTGCCGTGCAGAAAACTGGCATAACCGCCCCCTTCGGGAAAAATTGCCGACACCTGACCGTAACTGTGCTGAAAAATAAGGCCATAAAATAAGCTGTCGATTATATTGCCGATTGCACCGGCAAAAATAAACGAAATGCTAACAATAAAGCCAAACGGGAATTCTTTGTGTTTTGCCAGTTTAAACAAATACCAACCGATGGCAACCACGGCAATGATGCGAAAAATACTTAAAAACATTTTCCCATATTCGCCTCCAAATTCGAATCCGAAAGCCATTCCGTTATTCTCGACAAAATGAAGAACAAACCAATCTTTAAAAACCACAAAGTCTTCGCCAAGCGACATGGTTGTTTTAATCCAGATTTTAAGCGCCTGATCGGCAATCAGAATAAGGAAAATGATTATCAGCGATTTTACGGTGCGGTTCATATCTGTTCCTTTAAAATAAAAATGCCCCCGGAAAAATCGTTTTACTGAATAATCCGCAGAGCATTTCCAAATCTTTTGCGAATTATTTTTGATTCATTTTGGCATCCATACAAAGCGTAGCATGAGGTACGGCCCGAAGCCTTTCCTTGGGGATTAATTTCCCTGTATCGCGACAAATGCCATAAGTTTTGTTTTCGACACGCACCAAAGCAGCCTGTAAATGCTGAATAAATTTTAACTGCCGCTGAGCCAGTTTTCCCGATTCTTCTTTCGAAAGTGTTGCTGCGCCCTCTTCCAAAACTTTAAAAGTCGGAGATGTATCCTGTGTGTCGTTACCATCACTTTGTGTCAGCGAGGTTTTATACATCTCATAATCACCTTGTGCTATTTTGAGTTTTTCTAAAATTAATTCTTTGAATTCTTTTAGATCCTCGTCCGAATATCTGTTTACTGCTCCCATAATAAAAGGGTTTAAATAATTTTGATTTATTTTTAAAAAGCGACCTAAATTAATAAAATTTTAGAATTAATATCAGGTCTTTCATTATTTCAATTTTTAACTCGCTTTACTAAAATCCGGGCGAACAAATCTTTGTCAATTTCAACCACCTTCAAATCATTATCATTCAGATTATCAACCAATTCAATTTGATTTGTCAAAGTTTGTGCGCAAATATAATCTTTATAATTTAAAATTGCTTTATTAAACACCTCGCCTTTAACAATTGTTACGTTTATACGGTCGGTAACTTCAAAATTGCTTTCTTTTCTCAAGTTTTGAATTTTATTGATGAACTCGCGTGCAAACCCTTCATCTTTTAATTCATCAGTAACATTAACATCAAGCGCAACAGTTAATTGACCCTCAGAAGCAACAGTCCATCCAGGAATATCTTCAGTATGGATTTCAACATCTTCCAGCGTAATCATCACTTTTTCGTTGCCTGCACTAATTTCAAATTCTCCCTTCCTTTCCAGTTCCGAAATTTCTGATTGCCCAAACTGATTGACAGCTTCGGCAATTTGTTTCATCAATTTCCCAAACTTCGGCCCCAATGTTTTAAAATTAGGTTTTATTTTTTTCTTGATTATTCCGGAAACATCAGTAATGAAGTCAACTTCTTTTACGTTTACCTCTGTTAAAACAATATTTTTTATTGCCTCAAACTGTTCATGAAAACGCGAATTAAGGACCGGCACAATAATTTTTGCCAATGGTTGGCGCACTTTCAGTTTTTCTTTCCGGCGCAAGGCCAGAATCATTGATGATGCTTTCTGGGCAAGTTCCATTTTTTCTTCCAGATCTTTGTCCACTAATTTTTCGTCATACGTAGGAAAATTGGCAAGGTGAACACTTTGGTCAACCTCTTTTTGGGTAACTTTGTTCAGGTCGGTGTAAAGCAGATCGGCATAAAATGGCGCTATTGGCGCCATTAATTTTGCCACAGTTTCCAAAGATGAATACAGCGTTTGATAGGCCGAAATTTTATCGTCGGTAAATTCCCCACCCCAGTATCTTTTGCGGCTCAAACGTACAAACCAGTTACTTAAATTCTCTGATACAAACTCAGAAATGGCACGTCCGGCACGGGTTGGTTCATAATTTTCGTAACACCATGCAACTTCTTTCACCAGCGAATTCAGCAACGAAATTATCCAGCGGTCAATTTCGGGGCGTCGCCCTACAGGAATTACTTTTTCTGAAAACCTGAATCCATCGACATTTGCATACAGTGCAAAAAAGTTATAGGTATTGTAAAGTGTTCCAAAGAATTTACGTTTCACTTCTTCAACCCCCGCGATATCGAATTTCAGGTTGTCCCAGGGCTGAGCATTGGTAATCAGGTACCAGCGCAACGGGTCTGATCCATATTCCTCTATCGTTTGAAAAGGATCGACCGCGTTACCCAACCGTTTCGACATTTTGTTGCCGTTTTTGTCGAGCACCAACCCGTTTGAAATAATATTGCGGAATGCAACCGATTCATCAATCATGGTTGCAATGGCGTGTAATGTAAAAAACCAACCGCGTGTCTGGTCAACACCTTCTGCAATAAAATCGGCAGGGAACAGCCCCACCCCGACCCTCCCCACAGGGGAGGGGGCAGAAGGTGCAGTGAGTTCAGATAATATCTTTGTCAGCACATTGCCAAGGTCTGTTAAAACATCTTCATTGGTAAATCTTAAAATTCTAAAACCATATTTTTTTAAAATATCAGACCGCTGTTCATCAGCAATTTTATTGTCTGGTAATTCGTGTATTAAACCGTCAACTTCTATTATAATTTTTTTAGAAAGACAAATAAAATCGACAATAAACTGGTCAATTACATGCTGCCGTCTGAATTTATATCCTTCCAAATTTTCACTTCTAAGCGCATTCCAAAGAACAGATTCGGCCTCAGTTGAAAATTTTCTCAATTCTTTTGACCTTTCATTCAACAATTCATAATTTATCGGGGCAGCCAGATTCCATGGGTTAACTCCTCCTCCCCCTCCTGTGGAGGGGGCCGGTGGGAGGCTGAAGGGATAATGATGTTGCGCATAAGGCATTGCACCCGAATCGAACCAAACATCAATTAAATCGGGCTCGCGGAACATTTTTTGCCCCGATGGGGAAACCAGTATTACGCTATCAACAAAAGGTTTATGCAAATCAATTTTATCGTAATTTTCTTTTGAATTGTTTCCGACTTCAAATCCTTTGTACGGATTTTCTGTCATAAAACCAGCTTTTATTGCTTTTTCAATTTCAGCCATTAATTCTTCGGTTGAGCCGATGCAAATTTCTTCTGAACCATCTTCTGTCCTCCAGATGGGCAGCGGCGTCCCCCAGTAACGCGAACGGCTCAGGTTCCAGTCAACCAGGTTTTCGAGCCAGTTTCCAAATCTACCGGTTCCGGTTGACTGGGGTTTCCAGTTGATGGTGTTGTTTAGCTCCACCATTTTATCTTTTACTGCTGTGGTTTTTATAAACCATGAGTCGAGCGGATAATATAATATTGGTTTGTCGGTTCGCCAGCAATGTGGATAGCTGTGGATGTGTTTTTCAATTTTAAATGCTTTGTTCTCTGTCTTCAACATTACAGCAATATCAATATCAACGGTTGAGGCATCTTCTTCCAGCTTGTCGTCGTATTCATTTTTTACCGACCTGCCAGCAAATTCGTGGTATTTTTCAACATTGACATATTTTTCAACAAAACTTTTATCGAGATTGGCAGTTGGGTAAAAACGTCCCTTTCTGTCAACCAGCGCCTGGGTTTTTCCTTCCGAATCTTCAACAATTAAGGGTGAAATGCCGTTTTGTTTGGCAACCCGGTCATCATCGGCGCCAAATGTCGGGGCAATGTGAACAATCCCGGTTCCGTTTTCAATGGTAACAAAATCGCCGGTAATTACTTCAAATGCCTTTCCTTTGGGTTTTACCCATTCAATTAACTGTTCATACTGAACACCTTTGAGTTCTTCACCGCTGTATTCGGACAGCACTTTATAAGGTAAATTTTTATCTCCCGGCATGTAATCTTCGAATGATAAACTGTCATTTTTCAAACTAAAATAAACCGGGGCCAAATCTTTTGCCAAAATAACGGTTACGGGTATTCCGGTGTATGGATTAAAAGATTTGACTTTTACATATTTTATTGACGGACCAACGCAAAGCGCCGTGTTTGAAGGCAGTGTCCAGGGAGTTGTTGTCCATGCCAGAAAATATAAATCTGTATCAACACCCTTAAAAAGAAATTCCGATTTTTCATTACGAATTGCTTTAAATTGCGCCACTGCTGTTGTATCTTTTACATCGCGGTAACAACCGGGCTGATTAAGCTCGTGAGAACTTAAACCTGTGCCTGCAGCCGGAGAATAGGGTTGGATGGTGTACCCTTTGTACAACAATCCTTTCTTATATATCTGTTTCAGCAACCACCAAACAGTTTCAATATAATGGCTATCGTAAGTAACGTAAGGGTCGTCCATGTTTACCCAGTAACCCATAATGCGGGTGAGTTCTTCCCACTCGCGGGTATATTTCATTACTTCCGTGCGGCATGCATTATTATATTCTTCAACCGAAATCTTTTTTCCGATATCATCTTTTGTAATATTCAATAATTTCTCAACGGCCAGTTCAACGGGCAACCCGTGCGTGTCCCAACCGGCTTTGCGGTGTACGTGAAATCCTTTCATGGTTTTGTAGCGGCAGAAAATGTCTTTAATGGCACGTGCCATTACATGGTGTATGCCCGGCATTCCATTGGCCGAAGGCGGTCCTTCGTAAAAAACAAATGTGGGATGCCCTTCGCGTGTGGAGATACTTTTGTGAAAAGTATCATCTTCCTGCCAGCGTTTCAGCACTTCCTTGTTGATTTGCGATAAATCTAACTGCTTGTATTCCTGAAATTTATTACTCATAAAATGTAATTCTGAACAGTTTCTGAAAAAATATGCAAATATAGAAATTTTTTCAGGGCGAAAAATTTGCAGGAAGTCCTGCCCCTGAATTTTATTAGAAATGTGTTTCAATATTGTTTAGTAGTGACTGGTTGACGTTGTCAGGTTCGGTGAACGTTGACAAGACTTTTCAGTTAATAACCATAACGTCTTTAGACTTGACAGCGTTAATGATATTGAAATTTATTCAAAAAAAACAGTTGTATTAATTTTTAAGAAATTCAATATTATTCAGAATCACATCAAAATCCCGATCTTTATGGACAATACCAAGTGAATTCTTTATCGCAAACCAGGCAATCAAACAATCGTTGCTTTTTCGAATGGTCACTCCTTTCTTCCTCAGTTTTCTGTAAATATCTGCCGCTCCAATTGCCGCTTCCAACGGATCTTCACTTAACATATTCAAAGCGAGAAAAGAACTTTTGATTCGTTTGTAATCATTTTCATTTCCCACTCCCTGCAATACTTCCCGAAGGATTACAGGACAAATAAATATTGGAAAATCATTTTCCAAATAATTCTTCAATATACTTGTTTGCTCTGATTCTACTCCAGTAAAGAAATCTATCCAAACGCTGGTATCGAATAGTAACCCATTATTCATGATTCACGCATTTCTGAGAGATTTCCCTCCCATTTCACTTTTCCCTTCAATTGAAGAAGGCTGTGGCGTTTTTTCGATTCGATTGATTTTACTAAAGAAAAATTAACTGCTTCCTTTATACTTTTCAAATTGTAAGTTTCCATTACTTCCTTCACTATATCGAGGTCTATTTCAACATTTGTCCTTTTATACATGATTTCATTTTTTCAATACACAAAAATAAATAAAATTATACACACAAACAAGTTCTATTCTTCTACCCTTCGCTCGCAACAAGAGGTAGGCTTTTTTTAGTTTGTAATTCATTCTAATACAATATGTTTTATTTATAAGGCATTAAAAATGCCAGGCAACTTGCCCCGAATTATAAATACGTGGCAGCTTAACACTCAATTCCCCACTCTTTTACAATTGCACCTTCAATTCGTAGGATGTTGTTAATCCCCCATGTCGAATTTCTAAATTAACGCTATCTTTGGATAAAATTATCATGTGGCAAATCTTTATATAATATCGGGTTGTAATGGTGCAGGAAAGACTACTGCATCTTATTCTGTTTTGCCCGATATGCTTAATTGCAGGGAGTTTGTAAATGCTGATGAAATAGCAAAGGGATTATCGCCGTTTCAACCAGATTCAGCAGCCATTGAAGCTGGTCGGATTATGTTGAACCGGATTAAGGATTTAACAAACCATAATGTGGATTTTGCATTTGAGACTACATTGGCAACAAAATCGTATGTTCAATTTATTAAACAGGCGCAATCACAAGGTTATTTTATAACATTAATTTATTTTTGGCTTAATTCTCCTGAACTTGCAGTTGAACGTGTAAGAAACAGAGTACTTTCAGGGGGACACAACATACCTGAAAACGTGATTTATCGCAGATATAATTCAGGAATGAATAATCTTTCAAAACTGTATTTGCCAATCTGTGATTATTGGCTAATTATTGACAATTCGGAACCCCCTTTTCAGATTATTGCAGAAGGATTCAAAAAAGAAAACATTGATATTCATAATCAAATCATTTTCAATCAAATTATTAAATTATGAACAGAGAAAACGTAAAGGATTTGCGGACAAAAATTATTATGGGGCTTGAATTGGCTTATAGTCGTTTGCTGGCATCAAAACAAAAAGATGGTTCCGAATTGGTGATTTCAAGAAATGGTAAAATTGTTAAAATTAAAGCAAGTGAGCTGTCTAAATAAAAAGGTCGTTCAACAAACTTTAACCATTCCTTCTCCCCTTCCTCTGCAACGAAAAATTCGCCTTTTACCGGTTTGCAATCTTTATAATTTGATTTGATTCAGAATTATTAATTCAAAATCGCGAACGCGATGCACTATTTCGAACTTGTTATTGTTTGCATACCAGGCAATCAGACAGTTATTACCTTTTCTGAGGGTAACTCCCTTTAAAAAAGTCAATCCAAACACTGGCGTCGAAAATAAATCCCCTGGTCATTAACTTCTCATTTCATCAAAGTTTCCTTCCCATTCAATCATTCCCTCCATTGCAAGCAATTTCCTTCTTTTTTGCTGTTATATGGTTTTTTGTAACAAAAATTTGACAGCTTCCTTTATGCTTTTTATCTTGCATATAGTTATAACTTTGAGTTTGTAACTCATTCTAATACAATATATTTTATTTATACGGCATTAAAAATGCCAAACCACTTATCGCAAATTGCAAATTCGGGGCAGTTGTGGTTTAACTATTTCTCCACCCCAAACTTATAAACACAAACCGAATAATATTCTTGCCCCGGATTCAGAATTGTTGAAGGGAATTCAGGTTTGTTCGGGCTATCGGGGAAGTGCTGTGTTTCGAGACAGAAAGCGCCACGATAGGCGAACACTTTTCCTCCCTTGCCACTATCTTTACCAGTCATAAAATTGCCGCCATAAAACTGGATGCCCGGTTCGTTGGTGTAAACTTCCAAAGTTCTGCCTGAGGTTGGTTCAACAACTTTTGCAGCATGGTTTAATCCGGTTTCGGCTTTGTTCAGCACCCAGTTATGGTCATAACCGCCACCATATTTCAACTGAGTGTTGTCGTCGTCTATTCGCGCGCCAATAGCAGTGGAAATCCTAAAATCAAAAGGGGTTCCTTCTACCGGTGCGATTTCGCCGGTGGGTATCAAAGTCGAATCAACCGGGGTGTAAGCATCTGCCATAATCTGCATAATGTGGTCATTTACATCTCCGTTTCCGGCGCCTTTCAGGTTAAAAAACGAGTGTTGTGTTAAATTTACGGGTGTTGGTTTATCGGTTGTTGCCCAATATTCAACTTTCAATTCGTTATCGTTTGTTAGGGTATAAACTACTTTAACATTCAGGTTACCGGGATAACCCTCTTCCCCATCGACCGAAAGATAAGTTAGTTCCAGAGTCAGGTCATCCAGTTTTTTTGCATCCCAAACTACATTGTTAAATCCTTTTACTCCGCCATGCAGGTGATTCGCGCCATTGTTGGTTGCAAGTGAATACACAGAATCGTTTAATATAAACTGACCTTTTGCTATTCGGTTACCATACCGTCCAATCAAAGTACCGTAATAAATTTCATTCGAATTCAGATATTCGGTTAAAGTTTCGTAACCAACAACGATATCGGCGAAATCACCGTTCCGATCGGGTGTCCACAGGTTAATAATTCGTCCGCCATAATTGGTTATCTGGGCAACAATCCCGTTGTCATTTTTCAGGGTAAAAAGTTCAACCGTTTTCCCGTCCAACTCCGATTTAAAAGCAGCTTCATCAACAAGCGACGGAAGCGACGGTTGTTTTGCACACGAAAAAAGGAAGATCAAAGCAAGTACTGAAAAGATATTCTTCATTTTGATTTATTTTGATTGTTAAGTTCAGTTTTTTGAATTGCGTAAAATTATAAGTTAAATTTACAACCAAAAGTTGTTAAGGCCTCATTTACAGGGAATAACATCACCAGGTACTCAGGACTTAATACAGTAGCAAAATACATGAACAAGCAAGGTATCATAAAATCGGTCAGTTCCCAATTCC
>CAMTWS010000180.1:0-20326 GCA_947085485.1 uncultured Prolixibacteraceae bacterium | reverse complement strand
GAAACCATCAG
Source organism: uncultured Prolixibacteraceae bacterium (assembly GCA_947085485.1). Classification (GTDB taxonomy): domain Bacteria; phylum Bacteroidota; class Bacteroidia; order Bacteroidales; family Prolixibacteraceae; genus Draconibacterium. The sequence continues at coordinate 20,315 of CAMTWS010000180.1, read as the reverse complement.
GGAGATTTACGGCAGACATTACTTAAAAAGGCAAAAACATAAATTTTCTGCTTTAAATCTTTTTAAGTCAGATCAAAATCTGGTGAAAAAACTTGATGCACTGGAAGAAAAAAATTATTTGGAAACGGAAATACTGGTTCAGCACGTAAATGAATATGTTTCAAAAATTAAACAATTAAAAATCCGTAACTGGCTGATTGAAAACCCCCGTTTTAACCTGGGAAAGATTGCAGTTAACAAATTGATTTTGATTTTAGGGTTGCCTGTTTTTCTGTTTGGTTTTGTTTTTAATGCTATCCCATTTTTCACCATCGATGTTATTACCCGGAAGAAAATAAAAGACAAGGGATTTTGGAGTACTTTTTTCCTGGCTCTCGGAATAATTCTGTTTCCAATTTTTTACATCATCGAATTCCTCGCTGTCTCGTGGTTAATTCCCGGCATCTGGCTGAAATTGGCTTTTCTCGTTGCCATGCCATTAACCGGAAAGGTTGCTTTTTTGTGGTACATTTTTTTTCGAAAAACAATCGGAAGGGGCAGGTTATTGCATTTAAGCCTTTTCCACCGAAAAGAATTTTACAACCTTTTAAAGGAAAAGGATGTGCTTTTCAGAAAATTGGATGAGTTGATACCGGTTTAAGTATTGAAACGATATCGGCTATTTACTGTTGTCTGCTCTGGACATCATTGTTTTCAGGGTAATTTTTAGCTTAAATACCCAAATCTTTGGAAATCTGTTTCTGTGACAACTTTATTGGTTTTACCATTTTCGATAATGTAAATCCGATCGCAAATATCAATTACATTTTGGTACTGATGATCGATAAGAATTATTCCTTTCATTTCTTTTTCACGTTCAATTAACTGTTTTACTGTCTCAATATGAATAGGCATTATATGGGTAAATGGTTCATCTAACAGACAAAACAATGATTTGCTCGCTAAAATGGTGTTAAGTTCTTGAGCTACGTCCCGTCCCCTTTTTCTGCCTTTCTCTTGTGCGTTGAAATTTGTCGTCAAAAGTTCGTTTCGAAGGATAAATGTTTTTCTTTTTATGAAAGGCCCCCTTGAACGATGGATCATCCAGTTTCTTTTGGCGGTCAATCTCACGCAGATACTCCTGTTTCTCTTCAAATTCAGTTGGTACTACTACAACTTTTTCAGGAAGTTCCAGCAACGGAAGCGGCATTCTGATTAGCTCTTCAATTTTTTTCAGGTGCCATTCATCGGCAGGGTCAATGAGCGTAATTGCATCGCCTTTGTTTCCTGCCCTTGCTGTTCGGCCAATCCGGTGAACGTAATCTTCATAACCCGATGGGAGATCGAAATTAATAACATGACTTACCATACTTGCATCCAGTCCACGGGCCGAAACATCGGTGGAAATCAGAATCCTGATCTCCCCATTTTTAAAGGCGTTGATTGCATTTATTCTCGTGTTTTGTCCTTTGTTCGAATGTAAAATCCGTTTTTCGCCTTCTGCTTTCCGCTTTATTACCTTAAAAACTTCTTCGGCATGTTCTTTTGTTTTCACAAAAATAATTACGCGCGAAAAAGTTTCTTCATCTTCCAAAAGATGTTGAATCAGATTTAGTTTTGTACGATAATTCGGAACTTTGTAGGCTTTTTGTGTTACCAGATCAACTGTGGTTGCTGATGGTGTGACTTCTACTTTCTCGTAATGATCAAGAAATTCCTCCGCCATTTTCTCTACATGTTCGTTAAAAGTGGCCGAGAAAAGAAGATTTTGCCGCTTATGGGGAATCACTTCCATAAGTTGTTTCAGTTGCGGCATAAATCCCATGTCAAGCATTCGGTCTGCTTCATCGATAACCAGGTATTTAACTTTTTTAAGCGACAAGGAGCCTCCCCTGTACAATTCCCACATTCTGCCGGGAGTGGCAATTAAAATATCGATGCCCGGTTCTAAAAGCGCTGCATGTTTTGTCCAGCCGATTCCCCCAAAAACTGCTGCATGGCGCAAATCTGACAGTGCAGCCAATTCCTCAACATCCCCGCCAACCTGAATAGCAAGCTCACGCGTGGGAACGATAACCACAACGCGGGGATCGTGCCCTTCGGCCTTTTTGAGTTTTGTTAAAAGCGGTAATAAATAAGCTGCAGTTTTTCCGGTTCCGGTTTGTGCAATTCCAACCACATTTTCGCCTGAATTTATTTTGGGGATTGCTTCCAACTGAACCGGAGTTGGCTCAATAAAACCAATATCATCAAGCGTTTTCAGTAATACTTTTGCTATTTTTAAATCTTCGAATGTCTGTTTCATGCCGCAAAAATAGGAAAACCTGCCTGATAATGTATATTAATACCGATTCACAAAACGAGGTTTCTGTTTATTAATTTTTTTCTTTGAGAATTCTTTACGAAATTCGTTTGTAAATAATTATTGAATGGCTTTTTATTTTAAACATAACGAATTGACAAAAGCGCTTCAAAAATTTGAAGAAATTGCATTTGCCTATATTTTTGGATCTTCACAAGATGAGATTGTTAATGAGGGTTCGGACATTGATATTGCAGTTTATTTCATCAAAAAAGAAAAAGAACTCGAATTGCGGTTGCAAATAATTGCCGAATTGGAAAAAATAATCCCGTCATTTGGTAATTACGATTTGGTGGTTTTAAATTCTGCCAATTCAATTCTTGCAATGCAGGCAATTCAGGGAAAACTTCTTTTTGTTTGCGCTGAATATAAAAATCTTTATGCATCCTTTTACTCTCAAACATGCAGGCAGTATGAAGATGATTCATTTTGGATGAAAAAACAACTCGAATATCGTGGTTATGAAGTTCAATGGAATAATTGAAAGAAAACTCAGGGTTATTGAAGAAAATATTTCGGATATCAAATCGTGGAATATTAATTCACTTCAACAACTAAAAGAAAGCTCCCTGTTGCAAAAAGCAACTGAAAGGGCGCTTCAAATTTCAATCGAAGTAATGATAGATGTTAGTGAAAGAATTCTTGCTTTGAATGAAATTGAGCCTTCAAATACTTCAGCGGAAAACATGAAAAAGTTGGAGCAGATGGGAATTATAAAGTCATTTGATGATTATGCAAATATGGTGAGGTTCAGAAACTTTATTGTACACCGGTACGAAAAAATTGATATTGAAATAATTTACTCGATTATTAAAAATAACTTGAACCTTTTTAACCAGTTCGTTAACGAAATCCGTTCGGCATAATTCACTTCAATTTATACATTTTCCCAGGCATGGCAACCAGCACATTTTTGAATTCGAGAGTTAACAACATGGCCGAAACACGACTTACAGGCAATATTAATTCAGATGAAATCTGATCGATAAAAAGTTCGCCGTTTTCGCGCAAAAGCGCTACAATTTTTTCCTCATCGGCGGTCAATTCAACAAACAAACTCGATTGCACAACTTTGTTTTTTGAGGTCTGCTCCCACCCCATAAAAAACTCCAAATCTTCGATACCTTCAATTAAGTTAGCCCCGCTGTTGCGAATAAGCTGGTTACAACCTTTCGAATAAACATCGCCCGTCCGGCCCGGAAAAGCAAACACATCGCGGTTATACGACGATGCAATGTCGGCAGTAATTAATGCCCCGCCCTTTGTTGCCGACTCCACAACAATAGTCGCGTCGGCAAGTCCGGCAATTATGCGGTTCCGGCGAATAAAATTGGAAGGATCGATTTTGGTGCCACTCGGAAAATCGGTTACAAGCCCGCCGTCTTCCTGCATTTTCTTTGCCGTTTCGGTATGCAGCGACGGATATATTTTGTCTAGCCCATGCGCTACCACTGCTGCGGTTGGCAAATTGTATTTCAATGCCGATTTATGCGCCTGGATATCGATTCCATAGGCAAGGCCACTAACAACAAGCACTTTATAACTTCTTTCCGAAAACTTCTGAATTAACTCTTCGCAAATATGTTTGCCGTAACTGGTTGCATTTCGGGTGCCAACAATGCTTACTATTCTTTGTTCGTTCAAATTCAAATTGCCTTTTGTATAAATTAAAACAGGTGCATCAACACAGGTTTTCAGGCGGCGCGGAAAATTTTTATCGGTGTAAAAACACACATCTATTTCATTTTTTTCAATAAAATGAATTTCCTTCTCAGCCCTCTTGAAAACATCTTTGTCTTTGATTCTCTGTGCATTAATTTCACCAATTCCGGGAATCTTTTGCAACGATTTTAGCGATTCTGTGAAAATACCTTCAACACTGCCAACATAAGCGACAATATTTCGCGCCAGAATTCCTCCAATTCCGGGAATTATCGAAAGTGCAATTTTGTAAAGTAGCTTATCGTCCATTCCAGGGGTAAAAATTACTTCGATTGCGATAAAAGTTCGTTCAATGAATCAGCCATTTTTTTCCGGTCTTCTACGTTAACTGCCGACAAACTAACCGAAGGATACTCGGCAACTCCCCGTTTTGTTTTTACCACCAAAGTTACATCCGACATTTTTCCGAAAATTGAATTGTCAAAAATCGCTTTTTTTAAAACCAGGATAGAAAATTCAATTTCATTGAATTTTGGGCTTCCCAAACTTACGGCTTTGTAATAGCGGAGTACAATCCGGTTGTTTTCGTCGCTAAACTCAATAAACTGGTAATCGGCAACATGAAAATAGAGATACCACAGCGAAAAAACACCAATGCTAATCAACGCCAAAGCCACCAAGTCGAAAAGAAAAAACAAAAGTGATGCAATGGCAATAACAACGCTTACCAAAAAAAATACTCGTTTAATTTGACTGACTTTTTTCTTATTATTTATTCTCATCTCGGTTTTCCGGTTTATTTAAAATTTATCTTTTTGTTTCAATATTAATCAATCTGTCATCCCCTCGGGATTAAAACCCAAATATATTGAAAAACCAATTTTATTTTAACTTTGCTGCAATTTAACAGCAATCAATGGAAAATTCAAAAATTTGTTCAAAAATAATATATAGCCGATCGCCGGAAAAGGAACTTTTAGGTTGGATTGAAAAATATACCCCGGGGAAAGTTTTTTTAGCTACCGAAGAAACAGTCAACGACCTCTGGATTTCAAAATACGAAGACTTTTTTAAATCGAATGGCATTAAAAAGGTGGTAATTCCCGCCGGTGAGAACAATAAAAAAATTGAATCGGTTGCAAAAATATGGGAATTTCTTTCTAAAAACGGAGGCGACCGCAAATCGCTGCTTATCAATATTGGCGGTGGAATGTTGACCGATTTGGCGGGTTTTGCTGCAACTACATTTAAACGCGGCATCGATTTTATTAATGTTCCCACTACCTTGCTTTCTCAGGTTGACGCCTCGGTGGGAGGCAAAACCGGAATTAATTTCACCGGGTTTAAAAACGAAATCGGCACATTTAAAGAACCGGTTGCAGTTATTGTTAATACCGACTTTTTAAAAACCATCGATAAGGAAAATTTTATATCAGGATTCGCAGAAATGATAAAACACGGGCTGATTTTCAGTCCTGAACATTTGGCTGAACTCGAAAAATTCGATTTGAAAAATATTGACTATGATCATTTCCAGGAAATTATCAGGCACTCGGTGAATGTAAAAGAATACTTTGTTGCCAAGGACCCCACAGAAAATAATATAAGAAAAGCATTAAACTTTGGTCACACCATTGGCCATGCCTTCGAAAGTTATGCATGGGAGCAAAACCGGCCTATACAGCATGGACATGCCGTTGCATACGGTATGATTGCCGAACTTTTTCTCTCGATGAAAAAATGCAATTTCCCTTTGGCAAATTTCCAACACCTCACAAACTGGCTAATAAATCTGTATGGTAAATTCGAAATTTCTGAAAATGATTTTGATGCGTTGTTTGAACTCATGACCCACGACAAGAAAAACGAAGCAGGCAGAATTAATTTCACACTGCTATCTGAAATCGGGGAAGTAGAAATCAACCAAAATTGCGGAAAAGATTTGATTTACGAATCTTTGGTTCATTACGTTAATCTTTAACCGGCATTTTTATGATTTACGAAATTTCAATAAAAAACAGGATAATTAAGGCAACCGTCAATCTGCCATCTTCGAAAAGTATCAGCAATCGTGTACTAATAATCAATGCGTTAAATTATAGCCCATATCCGTTGATGAATTTATCCGACAGCGACGATACCGTAGTATTGTCGGCAGCTTTAAACTCAAACACCAATAATTTCGATATTGGCCACGCTGGTACTGCCATGCGGTTTTTAACTGCCTTTTTAGCAAAAATTGTTGGCGAATGGGAAGTTACAGGCTCTGAAAGAATGCAACAACGACCGATTTCGATTTTAGTAGATGCATTAAAATCGCTCGGGGCCCAAATTGAATATACCAAAAAAGAGGGTTTTCCACCCTTAAAAATATTTGGTTCGCACTTAACCGGAAAAACCATTGAACTGGATGGAAGCGTTTCGAGCCAGTATATTTCGGCGCTATTGTTAATCGCACCAACCATTGAAAACGGATTGACACTGAAATTAACAGGCGATATTACTTCGCGATCGTACATTGAACTTACATTAAAATTAATGGCTAAGTTTGGTGTTCAATACAGTTGGGAAGGAAATGAAATAACTGTGGCTGAGCAAAATTATTTCCCGTGCGATTTCACGGTTGAGGCCGACTGGTCGGGGGCATCGTACTGGTATGAAATTTTATCGATGTGCGATTCGGGCGAAGTTCTGCTGAAAAACCTTCATCTCGAAAGTTTGCAGGGCGATGCAAATATTGCAGATTGGTTTACTCAATTTGGCGTGATTTCGATTCAAAAAACCGACGGTGTTTTGCTTGCAAAAAATGAAAACATTTTACCTGAAAAACTCGTTCACGACTTTATTGAAAACCCTGATATAGCTCAAACTATGGCCTGTTTGTGTGTTGCGCGGAAAATTCCGTTTCATTTTTCGGGATTAAAAACACTCAAAATAAAAGAAACCGATCGCATTTCGGCCCTGCAAAACGAGCTGGCAAAATTTGGCGCTGAACTTAACGAACCTAACGAAGGCGAGCTGGCCTGGGACGGAAAAATAAATTCTACAATTAAATCAGAAATTCCTTTAATTGAAACCTACCACGATCACCGCATGGCGCTTGCCTTCGCGCCAATGGCGCTGGCCGGTTTCAATATTCAGATTAACGACCCGATGGTAATTACAAAATCATACCCCGGGTTTTGGGACGATTTGAAAAAAGCGGGTTTTACTGTTTCCGAAATAGGTTGATTTATTCGAATTTCCATATTCTGCGAATTCACATAAATTGAAAACTCTTATTACAGATTCTTTTTTACTACTTTCCGGTGCCTAACGACCTGTCATTCTGAGCGTAACACAGTGAAGCGAAGAATCTAATTTGGTAATATTTATTTTTATCGGACAACAGTGATTTTTTTTTATCTCTTTTGTCTAAAAAACTCCTGCATCAATTCAGTACATTCAATTTCCAAAACGCCACCAACAACTGTTGTTTTGGGATGCAATGATTGTGGCGCATATTTTTTAAATCCTCTTTTTTCATCGGGTGCGCCATAAACAATCTTACCAATTTGCGACCAACCCAACGCACCCGCGCACATCACGCACGGTTCTATGGTAACGTACAATACACAATCGTTTAAATATTTACCGCCCAACAAATTGGCTGCCGCAGTAATTGCCTGCATTTCGGCATGTGCGGTAACATCATTCAGCGTTTCGGTTAAATTATGCGCCCTGGCAATGATTTTCCCGCCTGCTACCACAACAGAACCAACCGGAATTTCTCCTTCTTCAAAAGCCTGGAGCGCTTCGGCAAAGGCTTTTTTCATAAAATATTCATCACTAAACGGTTCTATCATATTTGTCTAAAAAGCATTTAATTAGAAGGGCTGAAATTGCTAAAATCTTCTTATTTTCGCAACCTATTCAAATAAAAATAATATGTACAGGACTCATACTTGCGGCGAACTTCGAATCGCCGATTTAAATACAATTGTAACACTGGCCGGATGGATACAAACAATCCGCGATTTTGGAGGTATGTCGTTTATCGATTTGCGCGACCGTTATGGAATTACCCAATTGGTAATCGACGAAAATACCAGTGACCCGGTTGCCAAACAACTAAATAACCTTGGAAGGGAGTTCGTAATACAAGCGAAAGGTATTGTTCGTGAGCGTTCGAGTAAAAACATTAACATTTCTACCGGCGAAGTTGAAATAGCCCTTACTGAAATAAATGTTTTAAGTCCTTCGCTGGTTCCGCCGTTTACCATTCAGGAAGATACTGATGGCGGCGATGATTTGCGTATGAAATACCGTTACCTCGATTTACGCCGGGGCTCAGTTCGCGAAAACCTGATATTACGATCGAAAATGGCGCATGCAGTGAGGAATTATTTGAATGCCAGGGATTTTATTGAAACCGAAACCCCGGTTATGATTAAATCGACACCGGAAGGAGCAAGAGATTTTGTTGTTCCTTCGAGAATGAACCCGGGGGAGTTTTACGCCCTGCCGCAATCGCCGCAGGTATTTAAACAGATACTTATGGTAGCCGGTTTCGACAGATATTATCAGATTGTAAAGTGTTTCAGGGATGAAGATTTGCGTGCCGACCGCCAGCCCGAGTTTACACAAATCGATTGCGAAATGTCGTTTGTCGAGCAAAAAGATGTTCTGGAAACATTCGAAGGATTGACCAAACACATGTTTAAGGAAGTATTGAATGTGGAAGTGGAAGATTTCCCATGGATGACTTATGCTGAGGCTTTGGAAAAATACGGGGTTGATAAACCCGACATTCGTTTCGAAATGTTAATCAGCAATATTACGGAAGCAGCAAAAAGAAAAGGGTTTAGTGTTTTTGACAACGCTGAATATATTGGGGCCATTTGTGCAACAGGTTGCAGTGAATATACACGCAAACAACTCGACGACCTGACCAACTGGGTAAAACGCCCGCAAATTGGCGCCAAAGGATTGGTTTATATAAAATGTAATGCAGACAATAGTTTTAAATCTTCGGTTGACAAATTTTATTCGCAGGAAGATCTAAAACTTTGGAGTAATATAGTTGGGGCAAAACCAAGCGACCTTATTTTTGTGATGTCGGGCGATAAAGGACAAACTTTAAAGGCACTTGGCGAATTACGGTTGGAAATGGGCAACCAGTTGGGATTGCGTAAAAAAGGATTTTTTAAACCACTTTGGGTGGTCGATTTTCCATTGCTGGAATGGAACGAAGATAGCCGGCGCTACCATGCAATGCACCATCCGTTTACATCGCCAAAACCAGAAGATATTCCGATTCTGGATACCGATCCCGGAAAAGTTCGCGCAAATGCTTACGATTTAGTGATAAATGGCGTTGAAATCGGAGGTGGTTCAGTAAGAATTTTTAATTCTGAGTTACAGGCAAAAATGTTTGGTATATTAGGTTTTACACCGGAGCAGGCGCAATCGCAGTTTGGATTTTTGATGAATGCCTTTAAATACGGCGCTCCGCCTCATGCAGGAATTGCTTTTGGATTCGACAGGCTGGTATCGATGTTTGCCGGACTGGATTCAATTCGCGATGTGATTGCCTTCCCGAAAAATAATTCCGGTCGCGATGTTATGATTGATTCCCCATCGCCGATTGCAGCGGAGCAATTGGATGAGTTACAACTTAAACTCAATTTGAAAGAAAACAAATAGTTGCATGTTTTAAGCAATAAAAAAAGAGAGGCTTTCGCTTCTCTTTTTTTATATATAAACTCTAATGTTTTTTACACAAATTATTTTTTTGCTTTTCGCGAAGAATAATTTATATGTAATGCCGCTGCTTTACGTAACTCCTGCTTTATGTCGTTTACAATACCCATTTTGGTATTTTCATCAACTTTAAGCGAGGTAATCATCAAAGGTCGTTCAGCTTCATCTCTTGTTTCCCTTTCAGCAATAATATATGCCTGAATTTCTGAAACATCAGCAAATACATCATTTAACTGAATTCGCGGAGCAACACCAAATTTAGCCTGATAAGGTCTTAACGGTTCACCAACATGGATGTAACTAACCAGTGATTTTCTTTCAAGTTTACTTAATTCAGTTGCATTAGGAAGCGTAACCTTAACTTTTAAAGCAGTATCGCGCATTGTTGTTGTTACCATGAAGAAGAATAACAACATAAAAACAATGTCTGGCAACGAAGCTGTTGAAATTGGAGGAAGTGATTTACCCCCACTTTTACTAAATTTTTTCATTTCTTTGTTCCTCCTACTTTTTTAGGTTCAGCTTCTGAGATTCTTGAAGGATAAATTGTGCGGATTGCTTTTTGTTGGTCGTCGTCGCAACCAGCATAAGGTTTTCCAAATTTTTCCTTCGCCAGTTCTTCTCTCAATTCATTAATGGCAGCAACTAACTCGTTTTGTACAGCAATATAAGTTCCGTATTTGGTATCAAGGTCATTTCGGAGTGAAATAACCCCTTTTGTAACCATAACTTCACCAAATAAAGGAACTTCAATAGGTTCTTTTTCAGGAAGAGTTTCTGAATTGGCCGGATTGGCCATAAACTCTTTGGCCTTTTCACGCAAATCTTCAACACGTGTCCATTCGTTTTCAACCAAAAGGTTATTGTCTCTGTTCACCAGAACAACAAAAACATTTCTTTCCTTAATCTGCTGGTCGTCGTTTATTTCGACATTCGGATCGACCCACTGCGGAAGCCTGCGTTCCAAACCGCTGTCAACGTCCATTGTAGTTGTTACCAGGAAAAATATGAGCAGCAAAAAGGCTATATCAGCCAGTGATGCCGTTGGTACTTCAGGTACTTTTCTTGCCATGATTATTTTCCTGTGTTAATAGAATTAATTTTATTTAAAAACCCGACTTACTGAAGAATATCCAATCGAAATAATTGAAATAGCAAAAAATACATACGTAGTGTAAAGCCCGGTATCAACCCATTTTGAAACTTTTGGGGTTAAAATACCATCTTCCACAAATTTTGCAGCTCCTAAAAACTGAGGAATCGTTTCCGATGAAAGAAGATATGCAATAAGTACAATTATCCCAATAACAAGTACCGAAAGTATTCCCTTTTTAGATTCCTTAAAATTGGAAACTAATTGAATAACTCCAAAACCAACCAATAATGCCACACTTAAAATAAAGAGAATATATGTCCATATTAAATTGGTATTAAGCCAGCTTAACATTGTTGGATCCTGCTCATTACTACTGATATTAGCACCGAATGATATAGCAAGTATTGCTGAAATTCCGACGATAATCCATAAGAAAATCGAAATGTATTTAGCAGTTTTTTCCATGATCCCTATTTTTTCAGGTTATGTTTCAACATCATGTCGATCATCGAAATAGAAGCATCTTCCATATTGCTGGTAATGCTGTCGATTTTATTTATACAATAGTTGTAGAAAATTTGAAGTATAATAGCAACAATCAAACCACCCACAGTGGTAATCAAAGCAACTTTAATACCTCCGGCAACCAGTGAGGGAGAAATGTCGCCTGCTGCTTCAATTGCATCAAAAGCGGCAATCATACCAATTACAGTTCCAAGGAACCCAAGCATAGGTCCAAGTGCGATAAACAGTGCAATCCAGCTTAAACCTCTTTCAAGTAAACCCTCCTGGACACCTCCGTACGATACAATTGATTTTTCAACCACATCAATTCCTTCATCGGCCCTGTCGAGACCCTGGAAGAAAATACTGGCTATTGGTCCGGATGTATTGCGACAAACATCTTTTGCTGCCTCAACACCACCTTTTTCAAGAGCTGCTTCAACTTTGGCCAGCAATTTTTTAGTGTTTGTTGTTGCAAGATTTAGGTAAAGTACCCTTTCGATTGCAAAAGCCAGGCCCAAAATTAAAACCAGCAAAATTCCAGTCATAAACCCGGGTCCACCTTCGATGAACTTTTGCTTTAATGCACTGTGAAATGATTGTCCTTTTTCAGCCGCTGCTGCTGCCGCTTCTTCCTTATCGGCTGCTACTTCAACTTTAGGAGCTTCTTGTGCAGGTGCAGGATTTTGTGCAACTACAACTTTTGATGCCATAAAAAACAGCATCCCAAATACTGCTATTAACGCGAATAGTCTTTTCATAATTGTTTTGAATTTTTAATTAATAATTCTCTAATTTGTTTGTATTGATTTTTATTTAAAAAAAATTTGATTCAGTAAAGCAAAAAAATTGCCCTTTATTTAATAATTCAAACATACAATATTTATCAGAACGCATTTTTGCGGAGAGAGAGGGATTCGAACCCTCGGTACCGTTTCGCAGTACACACGCTTTCCAGGCGTGCCAGTTAAGCCACTCCTGCATCTCTCCTGTTAACTCTTATTAAAATGCAAGAGTAATTTCATCAAAAAAAAAGAACTGTACACACGCTTTCTCCCGATTTTTGGGATCCCATTTCTGCCATTCCTGCACCTCTCCTTTTTTATCGACTGGCATCCTAAAATGAGGGGTGCAAATTAATAAAAAATTGTGAATTAAAAATAAACTATACACTAATTTCCCCCCGCAAACTTTTATTGAGGTACATTTCAATTTCTTTGTTTCTTAAACCTTGCCCCAACAGGAACATCAACTTGGTTACAGCAGCTTCCGTGGTCATATCTTTTCCGGAAACAACTCCTGCGTTGAGCAATTTCAAACTGGTTTCGTACTGTCCCATTATAACACGCCCACCTTCGCACTGGGTAATATTTAATACTACTATCCCTTTTTTTATGGCTCTTTTTACACAATTAATTAACCATTGTGTGGTAGGTACATTTCCCGAACCAAAAGTTTCCAAAATAATTCCCTTTAATCCCTGAATATCGAGAATCGACTTGAATACTTTATTGCTGATTCCAGGAAACATTTTAATTATTACCACATTATCATCAAATCTGGTGTTTACTTTTAATATCCCCTTGTTTTCGGGGCGGTAAATAAATTCGCTGCTAAACCGGATATCAACACCTGCAACCGCGAGCGCCGGATAATTTACCGAATGAAATGCACTAAATTGTTCTGAGTCTCTTTTTACTGTGCGGTTACCACGGTACAATTTAAAATCGAAATAAATGCACACCTCCGGCACCTTGCTTTTTCCACCTTCTTTGGCGGCTGCAATCTCAACCGAAGTAATCAGGTTTTCCTTTCCATCGGTTCTTACAGTTCCGATGGGAAGCTGCGAGCCTGTTAAAATGATTGGCTTATCGAGGTTTTCGAACATGTAACTTAATGCCGATGCAGTGTAAGCCATCGTATCGGTTCCGTGAAGAATTACAAAGCCATCAAAATCGTTATAATTCTTTTTAATGGTGAGGGCAATTTTACCCCAAATTGAGGGGCTCATGTTTGAAGAATCGAGTGCGGGATTAAAAATAACAGTCTGAATATTGAAGTTGAACTTATTCAATTCGGGAACCTCTTTTAATATCTGATCGAATTTAACCGGGGCCAGGGTTCCCGACTCCGGGCGTTGGACCATTCCGATTGTGCCCCCGGTATATATGATTAATATTGAAGTTTTGCCGCTTTTCTCTGGTGCCATTGTTATGGTTCGATTTGGCCGCAATTTATCAAATTTCAAACAATTTGCGCGCGTTTGCAGTTGTTATTTCTGCAATTTCTTTGATGGGCAACTGATATATTTCGGCCAGTTTTTGTGCAATATAAACCAAATACGAACTTTCATTCCGCTTTCCACGTTTTGGATCGGGCGCCAAATATGGTGAATCGGTTTCCAAAACCAGTTTATTCAGTTCAATCTTTTTAAGAACCTGGCTTAAATTGCTGTTTTTATAGGTAAGCGCTCCTCCTATTCCCAGTAGAAATCCTAAATCAATTATTTTTTGAGCTTCTGCTTCATCACCCGAAAAACAATGAAAAATACCTTTTAAAGTTCCATCCTGCTCGTCCTTCACAATTTCATAAACTTCATTGAATGATTCCCTAACGTGAACAACAATGGGAAGATTTCGCGATTTTGCAAGCTTTATCTGATATCGGAAAGCTTCCTTTTGTTCTTCAATGTATGTGCGATCCCAATACAGGTCGATTCCAATCTCACCAATACCGTAAAATTTTTGCTTATCGAGCCAATAATCAACAACCGACAATTCTTCCTTATAATCGTGTGAAACCGAGGTAGGATGCAATCCCATTAGCGGATAACAAACATGCGGATATGAATTGCTTAAATCGATCAACCTTTTTATTGTGCCCGAATCGATATTGGGAAGTACAATTTTTCTGACATCATTGTTGTAGGCATTTTGCAGAACCTCGTCAATGTCATCACTAAAGTCTTCAGAGTAAATATGTGAATGTGTATCAATCAGCATGTCAAAAAAAATTTCGACAAATGTATAAAAGGAATTTATCCTGAAACACATTCCAACTTTAACAAAAAATTAAGTTTTTGATGTATTTCAGGATAAATCGTAAAAAAATTGGCTGATTTCTTTGATTTTACCTACACTATTCCCTGGGCAAGCATTGCATCGGCGATTTTTACAAAGCCGCCAACATTTGCGCCTGTTACGTAATTGACTTTATTCCCGTTTTTACCATAAACAACACAGGTTTCATGAATGTCTTTCATAATATGTTTGAGCCTCATGTCAACTTCCTCGCGCGACCAGTTTAACCTCATGCTGTTTTGCGACATTTCAAGCCCGGAAACAGCCACACCACCAGCATTTACTGCTTTACCCGGAGCATAATCGATACACTCTGAAAGATAGTCAACTGCTTCGGCTGTACATCCCATATTTGATGCTTCTGCCACCAATTTACATCCATTTTTAACCAATTCCATGGCATCGTCAGCGTTTAATTCGTTTTCGGTGGCACATGGCATTGCCAAATCAACAGGAACTTCCCATGGGTGTTTTCCGGCAATAAACTTTGCACCAAATTCGTTGGCGTAAGGTTCTACAATATCATTATTTGTTGCACGGAGTTCGAGCAGATATGCTATTTTGTCTCCTTTTATTCCTTCTGCGTCGTAAATATAACCATCAGGCCCCGAAATTGTTACCACTTTCCCTCCTAACTCATTGATTTTTGAAATTGTACCCCAGGCAACATTGCCAAATCCCGAAACAGAAATGATTTGTCCATCAATATCCTTCCCAAGGCGGTGCAGCATGTGTTGCGCAAAATATACTGCTCCAAAACCGGTAGCCTCAGGACGGATTAAACTGCCGCCCCAAGCTAAACCTTTGCCTGTTAGAACTCCGGTAAATTCGTTTTTCAACCTTTTATACTGACCAAACAAGTAGCCAATTTCACGACCTCCAACCCCAATATCGCCTGCAGGCACATCGGTATTGGGGCCAATATGCCTGTAAAGTTCGGTCATAAACGACTGGCAAAACCGCATTATTTCCCAGTCGGTTTTACCTTTCGGACTAAAGTCGGAACCACCTTTACCGCCGCCCATTGGCAACGTGGTCAAACTATTTTTAAATGTCTGTTCGAACCCAAGAAATTTCAGGATACTTAAAGTAACGCTGGCATGAAAACGCAAACCACCTTTATATGGCCCCAAAGCTGAATTAAACTCTACACGGTAGCCGCGGTTTATTTGTACTTCGCCCCTGTCGTCAACCCAGGGAACGCGAAACATAATTACACGCTCAGGTTCAACCATTCGTTCGAGTATTTTTTCTTTCCGGTATTTTGGGTTTTTGCTGTAAAAATCCCATATCGACATTATAACTTCTTCAACTGCCTGATGAAGTTCACTTTCTCCCGGAGTTTTTTTCTCCAAATCCACAATGAATTCATTTATATCTGCTTTCATATAAAAAACGTTTTTAAATTATACTCCAAAGGTATAATTCTTAAAAACGAAAAAACAAGATTTTATACCATATTCAGCAAACATTAATGCATTGATATACAGTCGATTGAAATAAGAATAAAGATGTTAAAAAACAGTGTGTGACATTTGTCAGATTTTTGGAAATAAAAAAGCCCCTTTCTTTTCAGAAAAGAGCTTAATTGTAAATATTGTGGTTTTCTATTACATCATTCCACCCATTCCGCCCATACCGCCGGGACCACCCATTGGCATTGAAGGCTTGTCTTCTTTTTCTTCAACAATTACCGCTTCGGTAGTCAGGAACATACCTGCAATTGAAGCAGCATTTTCAAGGGCAATGCGTGCAACTTTGGCGGGATCAATTACACCGGCTTCGTACAAATTCTGATAAACATCGGTACGTGCGTTATAACCAAAATCGCCTTTGCCTTCTTTCACTTTCTGAACAACAACTGCACCTTCTTTGCCGGCATTTGCAACAATTTGACGAAGTGGTTCTTCGATGGCGCGTTTAATGATTTCTATTCCGGTTTGCTCGTCGTCGTTTTCGCCTTTAATTGAATTTAATGCATCAATAGCGCGTAAATAAGCTACGCCGCCGCCGGGAACAATACCTTCTTCAACAGCGGCGCGTGTTGCGCTTAAAGCATCGTCAACGCGGTCTTTTTTCTCTTTCATTTCAACTTCGGAAGTTGCGCCTACATAAATTACTGCAACACCACCTGCCAATTTGGCCAGACGTTCCTGTAGTTTTTCTTTATCGTAGTCTGAAGTTGTAGTTTCGATTTGTTTTTTAATTTGGTTGACACGTGCCGCAATGCCTTCAGATACTCCACCACCGTTCACAATTGTTGTTTTTTCCTTGTCAACTGTAATTTTTTCGGCCACGCCCAACATATCGAGTTTTGCCTGCTCCAGTTTCATCCCTTTTTCTTCGGTAATAACTGTTCCGCCGGTTAAAATTGCGATATCTTCGAGCATTTCTTTTCTGCGGTCGCCAAAACCGGGAGCTTTTACTGCGCAAACTTTCAGCGAACCACGCAAGCGGTTAACAACCAAAGTTGCCAGGGCTTCGCCATCAACGTCTTCCGAAATAATCATCAGCGGACGTCCGGTTTGGGCGCTTGCCTCCAAAATTGGAAGAAGGTCTTTCATGGTGCTGATTTTCTTATCGTAAATAAGAATGAAAGGATTATCGAGTTCAGCAGCCATTTTTTCGGCATCGGTAATAAAATAGGGTGAAATGTATCCACGGTCGAATTGCATGCCTTCAACTACATCAACGTAAGTATCGGTTCCTTTTGATTCTTCAATGGTAATAACCCCTTCGCGGTGAACTTTTTCCATGGCTTCTGCTATCAGCTTGCCAATTGTTTCGTCGTTGTTTGCAGCAACTTTTGCCACCGATTCTATTTTAGCATAATCGTCGCCAATGGTTTGTGCCTGATCGGCCAAACTTTTAACTACTACTGCAACAGCTTTGTCGATACCACGTTTCAAATCCATTGGATTTGCGCCGGCAGCTACGTTTTTTAAACCAACAGTAATAATCGATTGGGCCAAAACAGTTGCAGTTGTTGTTCCGTCGCCGGCATCGTCCCCGGTTTTTGAAGCAACTTCCTTGACCATTTGCGCACCAAGATTTTCGTACGCATTGGCCAAATCTATTTCTTTAGCAACTGTAACCCCGTCTTTTGAAATCTGGGGAGCGCCAAATTTCTTTTCAATAACAACATTGCGCCCTTTTGGCCCCAATGTTACCTTTACTGTATTGGCTAATTTGTCAACGCCAACTTTCAACATGTCGCGTGCTTCGATGTTGAATTTAATTTCTTTTGCCATAATATTTTTCTATTTTTTTTGATTTAGACTATGCGATGTACAAAACATCGGTCTGTGACATTAATAAGTAATCTTCTCCGTCAATATTCAGTTCTGTGCCCGAATATCTTCCGTAGAATACAACATCACCTGCTTTTAGTTCCATGGGTTCGTCTTTTTTAGAGCCGCCCACCAACAATACAGTTCCAACTTGTGGTTTTTCTTTTGCTGAATCGGGAATAATAATTCCACTTACTGTTTTCTCTTCTGCTGCCTTTGGTTGTACAAGGATTTTTCCAGCCAGAATTTTACCTTTTAAATCTGTCATAGTTTTTATTGTTTTATTCAATTAAAAATTATTATTATTAAAAAATCGACACCCTGGTTTTACACAATCTGTGCCAACCGTTCGATCTCTTGAATTTACACCTAAAGCAGGACAAAATTGCATTGGCTATATAGCAGACAACACTCCAAATAAATCCATAACTCTAATTTTCAATCGATTACAAATAATGACAAAGTTTATGACATGGTGGCAGAACATATATGATTTAGTGTCTGACCTGAAATTGCTATCCAATGATTAAAGATTTTTATTGATCGATTAATAAAATATGTTAAAACAGATAATTTCTCTCTTGAAAATTTTGAAAAAAAAAAAATGGTTGTAAATTAGTACGGTTAAAGGTCAAATTCAGCCTTCTGAAATATGAATGATCCCTGAAACCCTTTAAAAAATAAAATTATCAATAACCTTAAATTTATTATGGCTTGAAAAATTCAATTTATCTTGCGCTAACAATTGTTTTTGCTTTAAATGCAAAAATGGGTATTAGTCAGCTTGTTACTCCCAGCCAAGCAGTTTGTCCTGGAATTACGGTTACTTACACCATTAATCCTAGTTATTATGGAAATCGAGAGTTAAAAGTTGTAAATGGTGTTTTTATTGAAAATGCTTCAATGTACTGTCCATCTAATGACAGTACAAATATTTGCAAACAATTTAGCGGTTCGATTAATACCGTTAAAATCAGGTGGAACAATACTTCTCATTCTGGCACGTTACGATTAAAACAAGCCACCACCTGGATTGACCAGGATTTTGTAGTTGGAATTATTGAAGCCCCAAGATTTTCAGCGGGTGAAGGCGATAAACAGGTTTTAAATGGCAATTCAACATTTCAGGTTAAACTTATAGCTCATAAGAATTTAAATTACTATAATGATTATTCAAGTAATATTACGCTAACAAATCAAGGTGATGCTTATCTTCTTGGAGATGATCGTTTATGGACATTTACTTATACTATTACAGGAGATCTGCCTGGTTGGGTAAAGTATCGGACAAGGAGCAAATATTGTACTGAGTACAGCAATTGGGCTACTATCTTAATAAACCGAATATTAATAAACCCAACTTTAACCGGGAATTATACAATATGCAGTACCCCGGAATCATACTCGATTATACCCGATGCAAAAAGCCAAACTCATACCTGGACAGTATCCAATGGGTTAAATATTCTTAAAAACAATTCTTATTTAACTACTTATACTGGCCCGGAGACTACTGCAACAATAGTTAATTCTACTTCAGGAACACCTGGGTTAGCTTATATTAAAGTAAAATCAAATGCTCAAAACTATATTAGTAGCGAAGAAGTTAACAGGGAAGTAAGGTTAAATGGCCCCTTAAATAGTGATTTTAGCTTTTATGTTTGTAAATCGACTGGTGAAGCGGCTAATAATTACAGCGGAAATTGGGTTTTATGCCCAAATACAACATATCATATTTCGGTAAACAATAATGGGCCTTGTTCAACATCCAACTATTCGTGGAATGTTCCTTCCGGCTGGACAACTTATTATACAATGTCAAATATGATCTCTGTCAATACAAATTCCTTTCCTGGAGGCCCGGTTGGTGTGTCTGCAAATACATGCTGCAATACAAGCCAAATTCTTTACCAAAGTTACATGGGTGAAGATTATTCCTGCGGAAGCTATTATATGACAATGTCTCCAAATCCTGCAGAATATTATGTAGAGATAAACTTCTATGAAACAGGGGATAATGAAGCTATTGAAGCAAAAAATAAAATAAAAATTAAAAAGGACTCTAAGAATAATGATAAAGAATTAGGTGAATATATTGTGCAAATAATAGATAAAGACGGAGTAATTGTTAAGATAACAAAATCAAATAAAATGAATTTGAATATTCCGATTAATGATATTTTATCTGGGAATTATTTTTTGCATGTAACAATTGGCGGGGAAACATTTAAACAACAATTAATTATTAATTAATGAGCTATGAAAACAAAAATCGCATTTTTAGCGCTGTTTATGGGGATTTTAACAGTAAGTATTGCCCAACCCCAAAAAGGGACCTGGGAGATTGGAGGATCGGGATTTTGGAATAAAACTTATAATGAAGGCGAGTTACAATTCAAAGCTTACAACCTGGATATAGGCGCTAATTATTTTATTTTCAAACATCTGTCGATAGGCACAGCAATTTCGACAAAAGGACACCAAAATTTAATGTATATCCATAAACCCTGGGTCAAAACAGGTTTTTTCGTACCAAACCTGGATGTTTACATTTGCAACCGCAATATTTTTGGTATTTCGATGAAGAGTTCATTGGATAT
>CAMTWS010000179.1:0-22867 GCA_947085485.1 uncultured Prolixibacteraceae bacterium | reverse complement strand
TTTTGATAATTCCGGGCTCAAAAAACACCATTGCCGATTTAATGGGTTTGCAGAAAAGCGGAATGGCCCGCGCAATCAGAAAAGCTCACGAATCAGGAAAGGCAGTTTACGGAATTTGCGGAGGTTTCCAGATGATGGGAAACTGGATTAACGACCCGGAACATGTGGAGGGAAATATCAGCCGGATTCCGGGTTTGGGTATTTTACCTGTTGAAACAACCATAACAACTAAAAAAGTGACCGAACAATGCAGCTTTATTCTTCAGCAAAATAACCTGCCAGGGAAAGGTTATGAAATTCACATGGGCGAAACAGTGGCAGAAAATAAAAATCCGCTTTGCCTGATAAATGGCTGGAAAGAAGATGGTTATTATCTCAGCCCGAAAACCTGGGGCACTTACATTCACGGAATTTTCGACAATATCGAAATTGTAAATGCAGTTCTGAAAGAATCGGGTGGGAAAGCTTCTTCGAAATTGGATTTCAGGCAGTTCAAGGAGGAACAGTATGATAAACTGGCAGCGCTGGTGCGTGCCAATGTTGACCTTGCGTACATTTATAAATCCATGGAATGATGGAAAGCTGCCACGGTAACGACAAATACAATTACAACGGACAAATTTCTGCTGATTTCAGTTCCAATGTGTGGTGCCGCCCGATGCCGCCATTTTTCTTCTCAGAATTACAAAAAACGCTTGTTTCCATTGCTGATTATCCGCATCCGCACGCAGCTGATTTTGCTGCTCTTCTGGCTGAATTTCATTATTTACCCGGTGAAAATGTTTTTGTTACCAATGGTTCGGTTGAAGGGATATTTTTGTTAGCACAGGCTTTTGCCGGGAAAAAATCGGCGATTATTTATCCCTGTTTTTCG
Organism: uncultured Prolixibacteraceae bacterium; assembly: GCA_947085485.1. GTDB lineage: Bacteria > Bacteroidota > Bacteroidia > Bacteroidales > Prolixibacteraceae > Draconibacterium. The sequence continues at coordinate 21,993 of CAMTWS010000179.1, read as the reverse complement.
GAATACGAAATGGCCTGTGCGCGATTTGACCACCAATTCAGCTTTTTTCCAAACCATCAGCTTCCGGCCGTCAGTCTTGATGGTCAGGATTTGGTGTGGCTTGGAAACCCTAACAATCCGGATGGGAAAACTTTTTCTGTTTCGGAAATTGAAAACCTGCTGTGTGCAAATCCTTCGGTTTTGTTTATCATCGACGAGGCGTTTGACCAATTGTGTGTTGGTTTTGAGTCGGCGGTGCTACTGATGAAAAAGTTTGAAAATCTGGTTATTATCCGTTCGTTTACAAAAGCTTTTGCCATTCCCGGGTTGCGGCTTGGTTATGTTCTGGCACCGGCCCCGATAATCGATAAAATAAAGAAAGTCAGTATTCCATGGTCGGTAAATTCGCTGGCAATCAACGCCGGAAAAATTATCCTGGAAAACTACGACGCTTTTCTGCCCGATAAAAATGAACTGAAAAGACTGGCCGATTATCTTTTGGCCGGACTTGCCAGGGTTCCGCAACTTAATGTAACTCCGTCAGCCTGTAATTTTTTTCTTTTAAAACTGAATGGAAAACGGGCGGCTGATGTAAAACAATATCTTGCAACTCAGCACCGGACTTTAATCCGCGATGCTTCAGGTTTCAGGGGACTGGAAGCAACTTATTTCCGGCTTTCGGTTCAGCCTGAAGAAAGTGTTGACAAACTGGTAAATGCACTGAAACTCTGTTTTAAATGAATCATCCTGAAATCATCATTCCGCTGATTTTTGGTTTTGCTGCCGATGTTTTTATTGGCGACCCGCATTGGCTGCCACATCCGGTGAGGCTTTTTGGTCGGCTTATTTCGGTCGGGGAAAAATGGCTGAACAAAGGAAAATACCGGAAACTGAAAGGCGCAACCATGACACTGGCGCTTGTTTCAGCGGTTTTCTTTTTCCTTTTTATTCTGCTGAAAGTAATTTCTGTCAATTTTATTCTGTTTATGGTTGTTGCCACAGTGTTTGTTTTTTACGGTTTGGCCAATCATTCGCTTATCAAGGAATCACTGCTTGTAATAAAAGCGCTGAAAAAGGATGGTATTGAGGCTGGCAGAAAACGGCTGAGTTTTATTGTTGGCCGCGATACTTCGGCTTTAAACGAAAACCAGGTGCGTACGGCGGTTCTCGAAACACTTTCTGAAAACCTTAGCGACGGTGTGATTGCTCCGCTGTTTTTTTATGCAGTTGGCGGGGTTCCGGCAATGCTGGCTTACAAAATGGTGAACACCCTCGATTCGATGATTGGTTATAAAAATGAGCGCTACAAGGATTTTGGCTGGTTTGCCGCCCGTTTCGACGATGTTTTGAATTTTCTTCCTTCAAGAATAACCGCCTTTCTGATGGTTTTGCTCACTTTCAGTTTGCGTGGATTGAAATTCATTTTTAAGTACGGCAGGCAACATTCAAGCCCGAATTCGGGGTACCCTGAAGCGGCGTTGGCAGGTATCTTAAACTGCCGGTTGGGCGGTCCCAATTATTACTCGGGCAAACTTGTGGTTAAACTTTTTATTGGCGATAACAACAGAAACCTTTCTGATTCTGATGTTTATAAAGCATGTGCAATCAACTTTGCTTCAGCAATCTTTTTTATTTTACTGATAGTGTATATCAGTCCAGGTTTTCCTTAAAGAAATCCACCGTCCTTTTCCAGGCAATTTTAGCCTGTTCCTCGTTGTAGCGTTCAGGATTGCTGTCGTTGTTAAAAGCATGTTGGGTGCCCGGATATGTATAAATCTGGTAATTCTTGTTATTTGCTTTCAATGCTTCTTCAAAAGCCGGAATTCCTGAATTAATCCGTTCGTCATTTTCGGCATAATGTGCTAAAATTGGCGCTTTAATTTTCGGAACATCTTCCGTTTTTGGTACACTACCGTAATAAGGCGCAGCAGCGTCGAGGTTTTCGCAATTTACAGCCACCTGGTTGGTCATTGCGCCACCCCAGCAAAATCCGGTGCAGCCCACTTTTCCATTTGAGTTGGGGTGAGTTTTCAGGTATTTCACCGCAGCAACAAAATTTTTGGTGGTTTCTTCGGGATTCAGTTTTCCGAAAAGTTCGCGCACATTCGAAATGTCTTCAGGCGTGCCGCCCACAGGCGAAAGTGCATCGGGCGCCAGTGCCAGAAATCCTTCAGCAGCCATGCGGTTTGCAACATCTTTAATGTGAGGTACAAGTCCCCGGTTTTCGTGGATGACAATCACCGCCGGGAATTTTTTACCCTTTTTGGGCATAGATTCAAAAGCCTTCATATCGCCGGTAGCAGCAGGGTAAGTTACCATTTTGGAGAGAACTTCCTCAACCATTTTACTTTTCTCGGCAGCGTTTAAACTGTTGTTCTCCAATATAGGCAGTAAAGTAAGCGCAGCAGCAGTACTGCCGGTTATTACAGCCAGTTTCCTGATAAAATCGCGGCGGTTGATTTCCCCGGATTGATGTGCTTCAAATAGTTTTGTAATTTCCTTTTCCATGTTTTTTGGTTTAAAACGTTGATAATCGGTTCTTTTATTTGCTGATGAAGGTACGAAAAAATCAGATATAATTGGTCGTTGGTCAAATGTCATCGGGAACGAAAATGGAACGAGATTGAATCAGAGGAAGACCGAAGGAATGCAAAAATGGAAGAATGTAAGAGTGCAAAAAAATAATGACTAATAACAAATTTTCCCCAAATCTACTAATCTCAACGGGTACAAACCAATTCATTAAAAATGGCTATATTTGGTCAGGTATATTTTTATGAATGAAAAAAAGATAAAAATTATAAGGACATGGATAAAACAGATGTTATGAATGTAGCTCAATTGTATGCAGATGCAGTACAAAGCAAGTTTGATTTTGTTAAAATTATTCTCTTAGGTTCTTATGCTAAAGGTAATTTTAACGATGACAGCGACATTGACATCGCGGTTGTTTTTAAGGATTTTAAGAATTTATTGGAAGTACAATTGGAGTTAATTAGGATTAGACGAAAAATTGACAGCAGGATAGAACCGCATCCATTTAGAGAAAGAGAATTTGACCATTCTAATCCTCTTGTGAATGAAATAATAAAACACGGTAAAGAAATCAGATCAAATGCTGCTTAATTGAATTGGCTGAATTACTCAGATGGGCGTGGGCGAACCTTTCTGCTATTTACATTTCATAAATCCAAATTTGAAGCTCTTCAAAAAAGGAAAATACTGAATTCTTTTTCTCCCCTAAAATTTCCTATTTTTACGTCGATGAAAAACGGTTTAAAAAACATACGCCTTGTAGCAACCGATTTGGACGGTACATTTCTGAAAAGCGACCACACAATCAGCCCAAAAAACCTGGAAGCCTTGCTCCGGTTGGGTAATAAAAATATTACAAGGGTGGCAGCTACCGGCAGGAACCTGCGAAAAGTGCAGGAAGTACTCACCGAAGACATTCCTTTCGATTTTATTGTTTATTCATCGGGGGCAGGTATTTTCGACTGGAAAAACAAGCGCCAGGTTTATATTCAAAACATTGGGAAAAATTCTGTACGAAAACTGATCGATACATTTATTGGCAGAAACCTGAATTTTCATGCTTTTTTTCCCGCGCCCGAAAACCATTTACATTGGTATTACAGGGGTGGAGAACAATGCGAGGAATTTGAAAGGTATTTTACTTTCAACAATTCATTTGCGACCGTATTAATTCCTGATACTTTCCCCGAAACCGAACTTTGCCAGTTGCTGGTTATTATTCCTGAAGTTGAAAATGAATTTCAGCAACTGAAATCGGAGATAGAAGCAGTTTGCCCCGAAATCCGTGTCATACGGTCGTCGTCGCCTATTACAAAAGGTTATATTTGGATCGAGATTTTTCACCATTCCGTATCAAAGGGGAACGGTGTAAAACACATTTGCAGTTTGCTGAATATTAACCGGAACGAAACCCTGGGATTGGGCAACGATTACAACGATTTTGATTTGCTGGAATATACCGGGCACTCGTTTTTAACCGGAAACGCACCTGATGAAATTAAGCATTTGTACCCGATTGTGCCTTCGAACGAAAATGATGCATTTGCCAGTACCATTCAACCAATTGTCGGGTAAATTGTTGTAATTTTCGCTGCATTATAAGTACACATTTACAATTAACAATAACACCGTTTAATATGAAGTTTATTATCAGTTCACTCCTGCTGTTCAGTACAGTAATACTTTCAGCACAAACCAATTTCGATTTAAAAAGTACAATCCCGCAAGACCCGAAAGTCAGCAAAGGCGTTTTGGGAAACGGTATGACTTATTATGTGCGTTCAAACGAAAACCCAAAAAACCGGGCTGAACTTTTCCTGGTGGTAAAAGCAGGATCCATCGATGAAGATGATGACCAGCAAGGTTTGGCGCATTTTGCAGAACACATGTCGTTTAACGGAACCAAAAATTTCCCAAAACACGAGTTAATCAGTTATTTCGAATCAATTGGGATGGAATTTGGCCCCGAGATTAACGCCTACACCAGTTTCGACGAAACTGTATATATGCTGAAAGTCCCGCTGGATTCAGCTAAATTCATGGAAAAAGGGTTGCAGGTTTTGTACGACTGGGCTTGTCAAACCACCGATTCTGATGAGGAAATAAATAACGAGCGCGGAGTAATTCACGAGGAATACCGCGGTGGCCGAAACGCAAATTACAGGATGCAGCAAAAATGGCTGCCTGTTTTTTTGCACAACTCGAAATATGCCGAAAGGCTCCCGATTGGGAAAATGGATATTATTGACAATTGTCCGCCCGAAGCGCTTCGCCGTTTTCGTAATGACTGGTACCGTCCCGATTTGCAGGCGGTAATTGTGGTCGGCGATTTCAATCAGGAAGAAATGGTGAAAACAGTAAAGGAAAAATTTTCAGCTATTCCGTCTGCCAAAAATCCCCGTCCGAAAAAATATTATGACATTCCCGACCACAAAGAAACATTGACAAGCATTGTTACCGACAAGGAAGCCCAGTACCCGATAACCTATATGTTATATAAACACCCGCTCGCGAAATCGAAAACATTGGCTGATTATCGCGAAACGATAAAGGAAAGTCTTTACAATGGAATGATTAATAACCGGTTGTCGGAAAAACTACAGCAACCCGCACCACCATTTTTAATGGCGCAATCATCGTATTCCGAATTGTTTGGCCCTAAAAGCGTTTATGCTTCAATTGCTGTTGCGCATAATGGTAGAATAGATGAGGGATTAAAGGCAGTTTTGATTGAAAACGAACGTGTCAGGCAGTTTGGATTTACCGGCTCTGAACTTGAAAGGCAAAAAACTACGGTATTAAATGGCATTGAAAAAGCTTTCAATGAAAGAAACAAGCAAAAGTCGATTAGTTATGCCGAAGAATATAAACGTAATTTTTTATTGACAGAGGAACCATTCCCCGGTATTGAAAACGAGTTTGAATATTTTAAAGCATTTCTACCCGGAATTACAACTTCCGAAATTAACAACCTGGCGGAAAAATGGATTACCAACGAAAACCGCGTGGTAGTAGTGGCAGCCCCTGAAATAGAAGGAACCAAAATCCCAACCGAAACTGAGATATTTGCAGTGCTTGACGAAGTGAAAAAAATGAAAATCGAACCTTATCAGGATGCAGTTTCAAATGCCCCTTTAATTGAATATGAGCCCTCGGGAAGCAAAGTTGTAGGTGAAAAGAAACTGGAAAATGTGGACGCAATTGAATGGCAACTTGAAAATGGGGCCACAGTTGTAGTGAAAACCACAGATTTTAAAGATGATGAAATACTTTTCAATGCCTGGAGTTTGGGTGGAAATTCGTTATACGGATTGAAAGATGATATTTCGGCAGACGTTGCGACTGATGTACTGCAATTAAGCGGTGTTGCAGGCTTCGATAAAATTGCACTCGACAAAATGCTGTCTGATAAGGTATTTAGCCTGTCTCCGGGTATTAGCCAGCTCCGCGAAAGTTTTAGCGGCAATTCGTCGGTGAAAGATGTAGAAACCCTTTTACAGATGGTTTATCTCTATTTTACCGAACCCCGGCTGGATATAAAAAGTTATCAGTCGTTTATGACCCGCATGTCGGGAATGCTGGAAAATAAATCAGCATCACCTGAATCAGCTTTTCAGGATACATTGAGTGTAACATTGGCAAATTATCATCAACGATTGCGCCCAATGACAAAAGAGTTACTTCAGGAAGCCGATTTTAACCGGATTAAACAAATTGCAAAGGAAAGGTTTAAAAACGCATCCGATTTTAAATTCTTTTTCGTGGGAAACATAAACTTAAATGAGTTAAAACCCCTGGTTGAAAAATACATCGGCGGAATTCCATCGGTTCCGGAAAAAGAGAACTGGGTCAATCTGGGTATCGAAAAACCCAAAGGCATAATTGAAAAAGTAGTAAAACGCGGACAGGAAGATAAAAGCACCCAATACATTATTTTTCATGGCGATTTTGAATACAATTCACAAAACCAGGTACAACTGGATGCTGTTGGTAAAATACTTGCAACCCGGCTTCTCGAAGTAATCCGCGAGGATAAAAGCAGCGTATATTCAATCAATGCATCTCCTTCGTCAACAAAATTTCCCAGCGAAGAATACACAATTACAGTAGCTTACGGAACTTCACCGCAAAAACTGGATGAGCTGAAAAAAGCAGTTTTCGATATTATTACAGAATACAAGAAAAATGGTCCTACTGCCGAAGAATTGGCTAAAGCACAGGAAAAAATGTATCGTGAGCGTGAAACAGCACTTCGCGAAAACGGTTTCTGGATGGGTATCCTAAGTAATACCTACTACATTAAAAACGGCGACTTTTCTGAGTTTGGCGGTTATGAAAAACTTGTAAAAAACCTTTCTGTCGATTCAACAAAAAAGGCGTTTAACGATTTGTTCGATTTCAAAAATTATATCAGCGTGGCCCTGGCGCCTGAAAAATAACAAAAGGAACCGTTCTTTATATAATAAACCAAAACGGCTGAAATGGAAGTTGAAAGCATTTTTCAGCATGAGAACGGTTCCTTTTACAAACTCATTTTTTGTATTATGAAAATGCTAATTTTAGCTTTTCAAAATTCAATTGGATGAAAATATACTCGCCTTTATTTATTGCCATTCGTGTTGTCGCATATTCGTTACTGATATTTGGTGCAGCCGAAGCCATTTTTTTTGATGCTGCGCACCCGATGGAGGAGGGCTATTTTGGCGAAATTACTTTTACCGAAATTGGTCAGGAGCTGATACTTTTTATCCTTTTTGGATTTTACATGATACTCGGCGCCAAATGGAAAGAAATACAACCCGTTTCAAATCTGGTTTCGCTATTTTTTTTGATGTCGTTTGTCCGTGAGTTTAATTTCTTGTTCGTACACTGGATTTATCCGGTACTGCTTGTTCTTGTTGTCGTTGTTTGGTTGGTCATCCGCGATTTCAAAAAAATACAGGCAGCAACAATCCGGTTTTTCAGTGTTCCTGCATCAACTTGGTTATTATCAGGTATTTTAATTACCTATATTTTTAGCCGTTTGTTCGGGCGTTCAAAATTCTGGCAATTGCTGTATCACGACGAAAGTTACCGCCTGGCAAAAGCAGCAACCGAAGAAGGGCTGGAGTTGCTTGGAAATACTATTATGTTGATTGGCGCCATAGAATTTTTGATTTATTTTCTTTTTGAGATAAGATCAAGTAGTAAAAAACTGAAAACATAAAACTGATTATGCTCAACAACCACCTAATATTTTCTACTCTTGCTACTTCGTGCTACCTGCTTTGGTCAATTAGGGATGCCATCCGATCCCAACTGTGTAGATACGGATTGCATCCAATCAAACCAACTTCGTGCTTCGTGCTTCGCGCTTCCTGCTTCCGTCTCCGGTCTTCGGTCTTCCATCTCCGTTCAACTCTTTCCCCATGAAAGTCTGCGGTTTTACATTTATAAGAAATGCCGAAAAGTTTGATTTCCCGGTTGAGGAAGCCATAACTTCGGTGTTGCCAATTTGCGATAGTTTCGTTATTGCGGTTGGAAAATCGGATGATAACACCCGCAAAATCATTCAAAATATTTCACCTGAAAAAATAACTGTTATCGATACAGTTTGGGACGATTCGTTAAAAAAGGGTGGGGCGGTTTATGCTGCTGAAACCAACAAGGCTTTTGATGCCATTCCAGATGAATACGACTGGTGTTTTTATATTCAGGGCGATGAGGTTTTGCATGAAAAATACCTTGCTGAAGTTCAGAAATCGATGCTTGAGAATTTACACAAAAAGGAAGTTGACGGATTGCTCTTCGGGTTTCGGCATTTTTACGGAACCTACGATTATGTGGGCGATTGCAGGCATTGGTACCGCAAGGAAATCAGGATAATCAGGAATGATAAAACAATTCGCTCATATCGCGATGCTCAGGGTTTTCGCAAAAACGGGGAAAAACTGAAAGTGGCTGAGGTGAACGCTGAAATTTATCATTATGGCTGGGTTCGTCACCCCCAATTTATGCAAGAGAAAATAGAATCAGTTAAACAGTTTTATAACGGTATTTCTGAAAAAGAAGCTTTACAAAAAGTTGGCGGACAGGAGTTCAATTATAGCGGAAAATATGATGCACTGGCCCGTTTAAAGGGTACACACCCGGCAGTTATGAGTGAAAGGATTAAGCGTTTAAACTGGAAAGTTGATTTAGATTTGAGTAAAACAAACCTAAAACTGAAATACCGGATTTTATATAAAATTGAAAAGTGGTTTGGGGTGCGGTTGTTTGAGTACAGGAATTATAAGATTCTGAACTATTGAAAATTATTTGTTAATTTGGTTGAAAAATTAAAACGATGAAAAATTATCAGTTTACAGCGGAAATTACCTGGGACAAGGAATTAAAACAATATATTGGAATTGTGCCTGAATTACCCGGAGCTCATACCCAGGCTACTTCCCTTGACGAATTAAATATTCGGTTAAAAGAGGTTATTGAACTTTGTTTGGAAGAAGTTTAGTCTTTGAATGACCTTCTCGCTTCCTCCAACTGCTCCGGTTTCCCAACATCCATCCATAAATCCGAATCATCAAAATATCCTTTAATTAAATGTGTTTTTGCCAGGTCAAGATAAAAATCGGTGATTGAAAACCTTTCGGTTTCGGGCATCAGCGAAAAAATTGCAGGCTGAACAACATGAATTCCACTAAATGCCATTTCTGTTGCATTGTCGAAATTTTCAGGATTTGAGATTTTTGTTTCTCCGGTTTTTTTGTTAATCCAGCCCACAAGATTTTTTTCTGAATCGAATTTAAAATAGCGCTGTGTTTCCCGTTTCCGAACTGCCAGCGTTGCCAATGCTCCTGATTTTAAATATTCTTCAAGTAAAACCTGAATGTTGAGGTTGCTTATAATATCGACGTTGTAAATTAAAATTGGATCTTTGTCATTAAAAAAACAAGCTGCTTTTTTCAGTCCGCCGCCGGTGTCGAGCAGTTTTTCAGTTTCGTCGGAAATGTGGATTGGAATCCCAAAATCATTTTCATACAGAAATAAAGTAATCAGTTCCGAAAAATGGTGGACATTCACTACAATTTCAGTAATTCCGTCATTTTTAAGTTTCTCTATGACGTGCTGCAGCAATGGTTTTCCGCCAACATCTACAAGCGCTTTAGGCTTATCTGAAGTTTCAATACTTAAACGGGTACCCAAACCCGCGGCGAATATCATTGCTTTCATTTGGTTACCTTATCCGGTTCAAACTCCTTATCAACGCTTCATCTTTTCCGATGGCACGAATGGCAAGGTAGTCGAGAATAACGGCTACCACCGGAAAAACCACCGGAATTTTAAATGCAACTTTCGCCTCTGTAAAACCTGCATAAGTGAAATAGAAAAACATACCAAACAAACCCAACAGCATAACCATGGCAAATACAAGTATCCTGATTTGAAGAATGCGTTTTTTGTATTTGAAAATCACAAACAGATGGAGCAAAACAATAACCCAGATAAAGATAAAAATTGCAAGACCGTTAAAAACCAAAGTCTCGCCGTTGTAAATTCCCCTGGCCATAAAAGTGTACAGTTGGTCATTTACCGACAAGTCGGCAAGTTTTAATTTCATCATCGAAGCAATAATCAGCACCGATACAAAAAGATAAACGGTTTGTATTCTTTGAATCATAGTTTTTAAAGTTTGTGCAAAAATAGTTTTTTTTATGAATTGCATAATTCACAAACTTTCTCCACTTCGTTTTGGTTGATATACCATAAATAGCCTTCAACTTTTTCAAATCCCGTTGCTTTTAAAGTTTTTGCATATCGCATCACCTGCTGCGTGTAATTGTCCGATTTTTTCTCCCCCGTTTTGTAATCAACAACCACGGCATTATTTTCTGAAACTATTATTCTGTCGGGGCGCAATATTTTTTCGCCGGTTAGCAGGTTGCGCTCGTTGAGAATTTGATATTTTTTGCTAAACCACCCGGAAATTATGGGATTTTCAAAACTGATTTTTAATGCTTCCTGAATTTCACCCAATTCAATTTCGTTGATTCTTCCATCGGCTAGTGCTTTTAAACAGGCGCTATCAACATCAGCTTTTGTTTTAACCGACGACAAAATATCGTGGATAATTTTGCCCCTGTTTTTTACTGCAACCGTTCTTTCTCCGGTAATCAGAAAATCTTCACCCGAATTGCGCAATTTCACCCTTTCGCTAAAATCGTTAAACTGGTAGTTTTTGATAAGAACCGATTTCGATTGCTTTGATTTTTCATTGAATACAGGAATTGATCCAAACCGAAAAACTATTTTGTCCTCATTCCATGATTTGGCAAAAAGTTCGGTTGAGATAAGATTTTCGAGTGCAATATTTAAAAGGAACTGAATGGGTTTTAATGATTCCTCAGAATTTTTAGTTGGCTCTTTTGGTTTTGGGCAGTGTATGATTAAAGCCGATTTTGCCCGCGTAAAAGCAACATAAGCCATGTTGAAAATATCGATGAAATGATTGGCCGATTCTTCGTAAAAATCGTTTTTGAAAAGGCTTTTTTTCATGTCCTTGCCAGCCACAACCGGTAAAAGTGGAAACTGGTTAAATGGCGCTGTTTCGGGTTTGCACCAAAGTATTGGGGCAAATTTTCCGTACTGTCCAATTTTCCAGTCGAAAAAAGGGATTAACACGGCTTTAAATTCCAGCCCTTTTGATTTGTGTACGGTTAGCAGCCTGATTGAATCAACCTCTTCGTTTACATTTACCGAAGTTTCGAAGCCATTTTCGTTCCACCAAAACAGCAAATTTGAAAGATCGTTCGAAAGCGATGATTTTAGCTCACCGGCTTTGTCGATGAGCGTTTGGATAAACGGCAATTCGGTTTCAATTTCGAAAAGCTGTAATACCGAACAGATTTGAATAATGGCTTCGTCGAGTGAAGTAAGCAACACTTTTTTCTTTATTAGCTCAATTTTTGGTGCCAGTTCATTTTCAAAAATGGAATTGAAATTATCTGTTAAAGTTTGATCTGATTTTGCTGAAAACATGTATGTAACCTGATTTTCTGCCTGAATTTTTCCGCGTTGCCGAAGTGCAGGTTTTAACCAGTTTGCCCAGTGGTTGGTAAGGGCAATTTTTGTTATTTCGTTGTTGGGGTTGATAATGAAACTGATTGTGTCGATTACCAGCAACACTCCCTGCGAGGCAAACAGGAACAGCGATTCATTGGAAAGCACCGACAAGTTGTATTTTGAGTGTTCGGGCAATCCTGCGGCTGCCAAAAACGCTTCAACAATGGGTGTTCCTTCCTTGTTCCGGCGAATGAGGATAGCAATTTCCGACGCTTTAATTCCTTTGTCCTGCAACTGTTTTACCTGTTCCACCAGCAATTTGGGAGATTCTTCTTTAAATTGATCCTCGTCAAAAAACCTGATTTCCACATATCCCTTTTGTTCCGCATTTGGGTTGCCGGGTTTTTGTGCAATCGAACTGGTAATGTTTCGAAACCGCTGAATATAATTATCGTTGTCGTCAATGGTTTTGAAAAGTGTTTCCTCAAACACCGTTTTCAGGTTTTCGAAAACGTGGTTGTTAAAATCGATGATGTTTTTGTCGCTTCGCCAATTTTTATCCAGAGCATATTCTCTGATTTGATTTTCAGTAAAATCGGTATAAATCTGTTCGGCCAAAATGCGGTAGTCGCTGTTTCTCCAGCGGTAAACCGATTGTTTTACATCGCCAACGAGCAGGTTTTTATTCCCTTCGGCCAGAGAATTTATGATGAGCGGTTTAAAATTATGCCATTGCAAACCCGATGTATCCTGAAACTCATCGAGCATAAAATGGTTGTAATAGCTGCCGGTTTTTTCGTAGATAAAGGGCGAGTCGCTTTGACCGATTATTTTACTTAAAAGCAGGTTTGAGTCGGATAACTGCAAAACTCCTTTTTCGTGCAACAACGATTTGATTTCTTCCTTTAAATCGGTCAGGATTCCCAGCATCCGAATCTGTTTTAAAACGACAAGCGCTGTGTAATACTGCGATTCATTTGCGTTGATAAAACCAGTAATCTGGATTAAAAGCGGTTGCAGTTTCGATTCAACCAAAGCGTGAATCTCTGCTTTTTTCGAACTGGTTTTTGTGTACCATTTTTCAACACTTTCAGCAGCGTTTTCTGCAGTTATCGTTATTTCTTTTAAATAGCCGTTTTCATATTTTGCGAACAAAGAGCCCGGCCCCTTTTCTTTATTGGAAAAATCATCAATAGTTAACCCACTTTCAGTTATAATGGCTACTCCCTTTTTCCCAAGATTCTTAAGGTAGTTTTCAAACTGATTTTTTATCAGATTGAGTTCTTTTCCTAAGTTGATAAGGTTTTCGCGGCTGTAAACCGATTCGCTGTCGTCGGGAAAAAATAGTTGAAAGTTTTCTTTGAACAACTCTTTTCCCAGCGATTTTATGTCGTCTTCGATGCGTTGACTGTAACTGTCCTCAATTTTCTCTTTGCTAAAATCTTTTAGCCAGCTTAATATTTTTTTGTCCTTATCGATTTTTGCCAACAGCCGGTCGGTGGCTTCAGCCAGAATCATGTCGCTGTCAAGTTCGAGCCTGTAATTGGGCGAAATGCCCAGTTCACGGTTAAATGCCTTAATGGTGCGTTGGGTAAACGAATCGATGGTGCTGATTGAAAAGCGGTTATAATCGTGCAGAATATTTTTCAAGACCTGTTTGGCATTTTTGCGAATCAACGCTTCCGACAGATGATTTTCTTTCTGAATTTCAGCTATGTAATTGCTTGGCTGGCCTATTGCCAGTTCGTTAAGCGTTTCCAGTATCCTGGTTTTCATTTCGTTGGTGGCTTTGTTGGTAAAAGTAACCGCCAGAATATGCCTGTAGTTTTGCGGGTTTTTCAGCAAAAGTTTGAGATATTCAACTACAAGTTGAAATGTTTTGCCCGATCCGGCTGAGGCTTTGTAAACGGTGAGCATAAATTAGTTTCGAGTTTAATGTTTAAAGTTCAAAATTTCGAGTTCAAAGTTCAAAGTTCAGAGTTCAGAGTTTAAAGTTCCGGGTTTTGTTAAAATCAGGGGTATTTGCCACCTTGCGACACATTGACCCGGGTTTCGATTTTAAAGTTTTTTGAAACTTTGTATTGAAGAAATAAAGTGGAGCCATAACTGTCAAAATTGTTCATAGCCGGGTTGAGTGTTGGCAAGTTCATTATAGAATTGGCGCCATAACTGAACCCGCCAAAAGTAAATTTGTCGCCCATTTTGTAGGCTCCCTCACTTAAAACCATTCCGTTTTGAAAAAATGGCATAAAAAACGGGTTCTGCCTTCCCCAAGAAAAACCAGTTTTCGGGGATATTCCTAAATAATAGTCGTGAAAATTAAAAGAATACCTTTTCGAAAATTCGGTTTTGAAATCGAATGCTGGAAAATCGATTTTTTCCATCATAAAATCGTTACCGGCTTTTCCCGAAATCAATTGCCGGTATTCGATTTGTCTTTCAATCTGAAGTTGTGCCGTGTCCTGGCCCAGGGGTTTTAAAATTAATCCTTCCTGGGCAACACTTCTAATCGAAATTACCAAAAGGAGCATTAAAAATATAATCTTCAAACAATTCATTCCTTCAAATAATATTTTTTCAAATTTAGGATTATTTGGAGAAATGACGGATTTTAGGAATGTTAAATATTGTGATTCAAAACTGAAGATTAAAAGATTCAGCAATATTCCAGGGCAAGTCGTTAAAAGCCAGTGGTCGGCAACTTAAAATATCGATGATTTTGTTTTTGTTGTGAGGTATTCCAGAAACTTCATCCCTTTGCACGAATTACCTTTTTCATTTAGTTTGGGGCTCCAGACTGCAATACTGAATTTGCCGGGGTGAATGGCAATAATTCCACCTCCGATTCCGCTTTTTCCGGGCAACCCGACCTTGAAAGTAAATTCGCCCGATTCGTCGTAAAACCCGCATGTTTGCATAATGGCGTTCACGCGTTTTGTCTGGCTCGGGTTCAGCGCCGGCAGATTATCCGAAATCCGGCGTCCACCGTTTGCCAGGTACAGGTAGGCTTTCGAAAGTTCCTCGCAGGTCATTTCACTGGAACACAAATGGAAATAGAAATCCAGAACTTCGTCGGGATGATTATTAATGTTTCCAAACGATTTGATAAAATTGCACAATGCAATATTCCGGTAACCTGCCGATTTTTCTGATGCCGCAATTATTTCGTTGTAATTTAATTCCAGATTGCCTGATGTTTCTCTTATGAATTTCAGAAAATCATCTTTTGGATTTTTCATTTCGCTAATCAGAATATCACAAATAACCAAGGCCCCGGCATTGATAAACGGATTTCGCGGAATTCCCCTGTCGGCTTCGAGCTGGACAAGCGAATTAAAAGGGGAGCCCGATGGTTCAACGCCAAGTCGTTCCCAGATATTTTCGTCCAGCAATTTATAGGCTAAACTCAACGAAAGGACTTTGGCAACACTTTGTATTGAAAATTTGGTATAACAACTTCCGATGCCAAATTCGAAATGGTTTGTGGTAGTTAAATACACTCCAAAATGGTTGGGATCGACATTGGCCAGCTCGGGAATATAGGTCGAAACATGCCCTCGATTTTCTTCTGCATCAACGGTTTTATATATCTCTGTAATAATTTCACTGTAATTCATTTTAAACTGAATTGAAAAAAGTTGGTATCATTTTTAAAACAATTCCCAAAGTTAGTTTTACATCGGTTTTAAAGGTTGTGATTTTATCATCCTTTTATTGGAATGATAAAAAACGCACCCCTGGTAAAGAGATGCATGAAAACAGAATGTCATAAAAACCAAAGGATTAAATAAAACTTTGTTTAGATGAAGTAATAAATAAAACATTATAATTTAATGGGTATGGAAGAATATTATTAACAGACCTTAATTAAGATGATTGTCGGATGAAACAGAATTTGTAGTTAATTTCTGCTGGTCTTTAAAATCGAAGAGCCGGTTTATAAATTCAGGGATACTTTTTGAAGCGATGGCGCTTGGTGAGTTTGAAAGATAAACAATACCAACCTGCTCGTCCAGGCATAAAGCAATTTCGGCCCGGTAGCCTTTTACAAATCCGCCGTGGTAGGCAACTTTCCGGCCTTTGTAATCAACCAGCCGCCAGCCGATTCCATAAGCTTTTGAATCAACTTTATCCCATTGCGAAAAATATCCCCGACTAAGATCGGTTTGAATTTGAGGTGTAAAAATCATCTCCCCCACATTGTTTAGGGCAGCAGTTGGAACGGCAAGCAGGGTGAGGAGAAAATTCTTCATATCAGTAATACTCGCATTAACTCCTGCAGCTGAGATAGTGTTGTAATAACGATCGTTCAGTTTAATCGGAGTAGCTCCCGAATGTGGAAAGGCTTTATTTTTGTTGTTTCTGAACGATTCAAAACCGGTAGAGGCGTCATTCATTCCAAACGGAACAAAAAGTTTTTCTTTTAAAACATCGCCGTATTTTTTACCTGTTCTGCTGGTTACAATGGTATCGTACAAACTGAACATTACATTCTGATAAGTGTATAACTGTCCAGGCCCGGCTGCTGTATTTGCCAGGTACAATTTGCCCATAATCTGGTTTAACGGGACTTTTTGCTCTACCAAATCATCGTAAGCATGTGGTGCCAGGCCGGTAGTATGGCTCAGTAAATTGCGAATGGTGAGTTCCTGTGTTGCTGTTTGGTTTTTCAGACGAAGTCCGGGAATGTAATCGGTAACTTTATCATCGAGGCCGATAATTTTTTCTTTGGCAAGCATTCCGGCCAAAACTCCCGAAATTGGTTTTGAAACCGATGCCAGCCTGAAAATGGTGTTTTCGTTGATAGAATCTTTTGTTCCCGATTTTTTTACCCCAAAACATTTCATTAGAACAACTTGGTTTTTATAGGTAATTGCCACTGCGGCGCCAACAGTTCCCGAAGCTTGTATTTCGGCTGTAATCAGGCTGTCGTATTCGTTTACAATTTCAATTATATCGAGTGGTTCAGGAACGGGTTCAGGAATGATTTCCGGTGCAAATGAGTCAAGTACCATTTTCGTTTCGGGAGCCGATAATACATACTGTTGCCACGAAACAAAAAATATCAGTGAAACAATGCCAATTATTACAATAAATCCGGTTTTCTTCATGCATCCATATTTTACTGAACAATAACGTCTTGTTGATACTTTTATTTCAGTTTCAAATATGCTTCTTTAATTTCGTTGTAAGTTGAGTCGCTGATTTTGTAAAGCGGCAGGCGCAATTCATTTTCAATAGTTCCCTGGCAATGCATTAACGCTTTGATTCCGCCCGGATTCCCTTCTTTAAAAATTAGTTTAAAAAGGTCGATCATTTCGAAATGAATTTTGGTTGCTTCGGTATAATTTCCGGCAAGCGCCAAATGCATAAGGCTGCTTACTTTCGATGGTAACGCATTGGCAATAACCGAAATAAGCCCTTTTCCACCGATGGTGGTTGTGGGCAGCGCCAAAACATCATCGCCCGAAATCATTGTGAAATTGGCGGGTGTGTATTTGGCAATGCTGGCAATTTGCGACATGATACCCGATGCTTCCTTAACGGCAACAATTTTATCGGATGCTTCAGCCAGCCTGACTACAGTTTCGTATTCGAGGTTAACGCCGGTGCGCGAAGGTACATTGTAAAGGATTATTGGCAGCGGACTTTCTTTTGCAATGGCGCTGTAATGCCTGAACATGCCTTCCTGCGATGGCCGGTTATAATATGGCGTTACAATCAGCAATCCGCTTATTCCATTTAAATTGGTGTTTTTTATTTGGTCGATAATGGCTTGCGTATCGTTTCCGCCCATACCGGCAACAACAGGCAATTTTCCCGAATTCTCTTTGGCACATTGAATCACTTTCGATTTTTCTTCGGAAGTAAGGGTAGCCGATTCGCCTGTTGTTCCCAAAGCGACCAAATAATCCATTCCACCCCTGACCTGGTTTTCAATAACGGTTTCAAGCGCTTTGTAATCAATCTGATTTTTGCTTGTAAACGGGGTAATTAATGCTACTCCCGCACCTGTAAATTGCTGGCTCATTCAATTATTTTTTATTTAGTTGCGCAAGATAGAAAATTTGCTGTTTGGCAATGTACATCGGGTCGCTGTTTTCGCCAATATTAATATTCAGGTCAAAATAGTTTTTAATATTTGGTGAACAGCCCACCTTAAACCGGGCCTGCGAAAGCGCTGTGATATAGTCGAGCGCCAGGTTATCTTCAAGCGCGATATTGAACAGGACTTCGAACCTGATGTTTGTGAATTCCTCCACTTTCTCTTTTTTTGGCAATCCCCAGAAATCGAGGTCTTTCACAGTGAGCGTGTTTGCATCTTGGTGCGGATTGGTGATTGCCTCGAAAACGCAAAAACCCCTGAAAATAACCTGCTCCCTGTTAAAGTAACTTTTTAAATACTGAAATGCCTCTTTTTGAGTAGGTTGCCAAATAACGCCAATGGTTTTAACCTTGTTAATATCAGGGAAAACCGGCCTGCGGACGATGTTTGAAATAATTTTGGCTAATTTTTTACGGGCGTATATTTCTTTTATTTTCATCTGCGGGCAAATGTAACAAATCAATTTTGAAAGTTAAATTCTCAAAACGAAAATTGGTTTATTCAATCATTTTCAGAAATTCATCTTCCGAAATAATGGGTACACCAAGTTGATTTGCCTTTTCAAGTTTACTGGGCCCCATGTTTTCTCCGGCAAGTAAATAATTAGTATTTTTTGAAATGGCCCCCACATTTTTTCCCCCGTTTTGTTCAATCATTTTTTTTAGTTCATCGCGCGAATATTTTTCAAATGTGCCGGAAATAATGATACTGAGCCCTGCAAGTTTTACTGTTTTGCCGGTTAACCGGTCTTTGCTGATTTCAAATTGGAGACCCTTTTCTTTCAAATTCTGGATTAGTTGTACGTGTACATCTTTTGAAAACCATTCGACAACACTTTCTGCAATCCTTTCCCCAATTTCATCAATTTCAACGAGTTCTTTTTTCTTTGCAGATTGAATGTTTTCGATGTTATGGAGTTTTTTAACCAGTGTTTTAGCAACTGTTTCGCCTACAAAACGTATTCCAAGCGCGAAAAGAACCTTTTCGAATGGCAATTTTTTCGATGCTTCCAACCCATCTATTATTCGTTGTGCCGATTTTTCGCCCATTCGTTCCAGTCCTTCCAATTGATGTTTTTTAAGGATGTAGAAATCGGTAATGTTTTTTGCAAGCCCCTGGTTATATAACAGTTCAATGGTTTCCTGTCCCAGTCCGTCAATATCCATTGCTCTCCGGCTTACAAAATGCTCCATTTTGCCTTTTATTTGCGGTGGACAACCGTCATAATTGGGGCAGTAAAATGCTGCTTCGCCTCCTGTTCTTACCAAAACTGCACTGCATTCCGGGCAGTTTTCAATGAATTTTACTTTTTGAAACATCGGGTGGCGTTTTGTAATGTCAACCCCGGTAACTTTTGGGATAATTTCCCCACCTTTTTCCACAAAAACGGTATCGTTTAAATGCAAATCAAGACTTCCAATAATATCGGCATTGTGCAGCGAAGCGCGTTTTACAACTGTTCCGGCAATTTGCACCGGCTCTAAATTTGCAACCGGAGTAACAGCGCCGGTACGGCCAACCTGATACGAAACCGATTTTAAAATTGTGGAAACACTTTCAGCCTTGAATTTATACGCCATTGCCCAGCGTGGCGATTTGGCTGTGAAACCCAGGTTATCCTGTAAATTTTTAGAGTTCACTTTTATTACAACGCCATCGGTGGCAACCGGGAGGTGGCGCCGCTCAATATCCCATTTTTTGAGGAAAGCAAAAACTTCATCCGGATTTTTGCAAATTTCGGTTGCATCCGAAATCTTAAAACCCCATTCTTTGGCTTTTTGCAGGCTTTGATAATGCCCGTCAAACGGTAAATCTTTTCCAAGTATGTAGTAAAAATAAGCATCCAGTTTTCGGGAAGCCACCACTTTCGAATTTTTCATTTTTATTGTTCCGGCTGCC
The DNA here is from genome assembly GCA_947085485.1 of uncultured Prolixibacteraceae bacterium. Taxonomy (GTDB): domain Bacteria; phylum Bacteroidota; class Bacteroidia; order Bacteroidales; family Prolixibacteraceae; genus Draconibacterium. Next base: position 2,435 of record CAMTWS010000179.1, on the reverse strand, counting down.
GTGTTTCGTGGGTTGGCCAGTAATTGTTCACCTGCCATTTCGAGTTCAGCATTCAATTCATTAAAAACAGAAAAAGGCATCACAATCTCGCCGCGTATTTCAAATTCATCCGGAAAATCATTTCCCCGCAACTGAAGCGGAATTGATTTGATTGTGCGAACATTCCGGGTAACGTCATCGCCTTTTACCCCATCACCGCGTGTAACAGCGCGAATTAACTTTCCCTTTTCATAAGCTAAACTGATTGAAGAACCATCGAATTTCAGTTCGCAAACGTATTCGAAATCTGTATTGATTATTTTTTTTATCCGGGCATCAAAGTCTGAAATTTCTCCTTCAGAATAGGCATTCGATAACGAAAGCATGGCATATTTGTGCTCCACCTGTTCAAAGTCGCTGCTTAAATCGCTGCCTACCCGTTGGGTTGGAGAATTCGGATCGTCAAATTCAGGGAATTCAGCTTCCAGTTTTTCCAACTCTTTTAATTTCTTGTCAAAATCGAAGTCCGATATTTCAGGTTGGTTAAGAACATAATATTTATAATTGTGCTCTTCAAGTTCAAAACGTAATTTTTTTATGGCAATACCTGCTTCTTCCCTGTTCATTGTGTAAAATTATTTCTTATCTGTTCGAAACAAAAGAATGGATTAAAAGGTTAAAAGTACAGAAGAATTTTTTCAACCTTAAGAATTGAAAAATGTTTTATCCGAAATTTTTAAACAAAATAAAAAAGTTATGGCATTTACACTCGAAATTGGCTCAAAAGCAAAAGATTTTAAACTTCCGGCCACCGACGGAAAAATCTATACATTGGAAAGTTTTAATGGTTCAAAGTTTTTGGTTGTGTTTTTTACCTGTAATCATTGTCCGTATGTAATTGGAAGCGACGAAATTACGCGAAAAACAGCAAATCGTTTTCAACCTTTGGGAGTTGAGTTTGCCGGAATTAATTCGAACAGCAAAAATACATACCCTGATGATGATTTTCCGCACATGGTTGCCCGGATGAAGCAACACAATTTTCCGTGGAAATATTTGTACGATGAGTCGCAGGAAGTTGCACTGGCTTACGGAGCGCTTCGCACACCTCATTTTTTTGTATTCGACGAGGAACGGAAACTGGTTTATACAGGTCGTGGAGTTGACAGTCCGCGTGATGCTTCGAAAATATCAGTGAATGATTTAGAGCGGGCTTTGGAAGAACTTACTTCGGGGAAACCTGTTTCAGTTCCCGTGACCAATCCAATTGGTTGCAACGTGAAATGGGACGGAAAGGACAGGCACTGGATGCCCGCCGATGCGTGCGATTTGGTTTGGTGGAAAAGCCCCTCCCAACCTCACCAAAGGGAGGAGCAGGTACAATGAATATCAAAGAATTGATTTAGTTTACATTAATTGATCTATTTTTTTGTAAGTTTACAATCCGAAAAATATAAACCAATTAACTTTTTAAAAATGAAAAAGATAAATTTAATTCTAATTGTGATTTTTGTGATGTTTGCTTTGAATTCAAAAGCACAGGATCCAAAAAAAGATTTTTTCGGTATGTGGACACTCGACATCGAAGGAGGTTCGGTGGGTTGGCTTCAGGTTCATAATAATGATGGTTTTATTGATGCTGATTTATTATGGCAGGGCGGAAGTGTTGAACCTGTTTCGAATGTTTATTTTGCTGATAACACAACTCTTGTAGTTACCCGAACCCGTGAAATTAACCGGGCTGCTGACCGGAAACATGTTATTACACAAACATACCGGTTTGTTCGCAAGGGGGACAAATTAACAGGTGTTTTATCGGAACCTGCCCGCGACGGAGTGAGAGTTAACGAGACCAGATTTAAAGGGTGGAAACTTCCGGACGTTCCCGCAGCGCCTGATCTTTCAAAAGTAAAATATGGTGCGCCAATTCAACTTTTTAACGGAAAGGATTTAACTGGCTGGAAGCTTATTAATCCGAAACAAGCCAATGGTTTTAAAGTGGTTGGTGGTGTTTTGGTTAACGACCCGGTAAACCCGGAAGGCCAGCGTGTGAACTTTGGAAATTTACGTAGCGAAAAGGAATTTGAAGATTTCAAACTGACTTTGGAGGTAAATATTCCGGAGCGCAGCAACAGCGGGGTTTATTTGCGTGGAATGTATGAAATTCAGGTAGTAGATTCGTATGGCAAAGAGTTGGATTCGCACAATATGGGCGGTTTATACAGCAGGATTAAACCCGCTGTTGCTGCTGAAAAGAAAGGCGGCGAATGGCAAACCATGGAAATGATACTTTGCGACAGGCATGTAACAGTTATTCTGAACGGAACAAAGATAATAGATAATCAGCCTGTTTACGGTCCGACAGGTGGCGCAATGCAGGCCGATGTTTTCAAAGCAGGCCCCATTTATTTGCAGGGCGACCATGGAAAGGTATCGTACCGGAACATGGTTTTGAC
>CAMTWS010000178.1:0-6308 GCA_947085485.1 uncultured Prolixibacteraceae bacterium | reverse complement strand
CGTGTGCTCTTCCGATCTGCTCCCATCGCCGGCGCTGATCACAAAATCGCCAAATTCGCTCATCATCGACGTAGCGCGGTCCCACCGGCCAATGGTAATTGTATTCTGTATTGTATCAATCACCGAAAATTCGCCCACCGAAACTACTTCCCAGGTTTCACCTTTGTTGACCGATCGGTAAACTTTCAGGTTCTTCTCTTTTTGTCCGTTCAGCATCGAATCGTCGTAGTACAATTTGAGGGTGTATGCCTTCACTTTGCCTGTCCCTGTCGGGGTTAACCGCCACCAGCGTTTTACCGAACCGGGCAGGCCGGGGTAAGTTTGCTGGTTGTAAACGCTCACGTCAACACCTTCGATGCGGTCGCTCCATTCCCTCAACTCAAAATCAACATGCGTTCCGGGCTGGGCGCTAAAGGAACGGGAACCCCAACTGTTTGCCACGCGATGGTAGCGGTTGAAAATGCCATTGTTGGTAAGGTTGACACCAGTTGATGGCAGGTAAATTGGCGAATGTAATTCCTTGTTCAAAAGGTTTAAGGTTCCGCCCTGACCAATTTCAAGATTTGCATAAACATCGAATTTGCCTGAAATATTTACTTCGCTGTTTATTAATACCTTTCCACCCGGTTTATCAGTGTTTTCTGCTTGCTGCACATAAACATTTCCGTCGTAATTTCCTTTTAGTGAAATTGTTTTGCCGTTGGTTGTCGGATAAACTGTTGTAATTCCGCTTGAACCGAAATTGTTTGAGTTTCCGATTACGATTAGGTTCATCGACCGTGGGGTAAACTCCACTTTCCGAACCTTCACAGTATCTTTGTTCAAATTGGCATAATTGGTAAAGTCTCCTTTAACCCGTATTCTCTGATTATTGTTCTGACCGCTCACTTTGGCGCCTTTATCGAGGGTTAAGCTTCCTTCAACCGTTAGGTCTCCCAGAAAAGCATACCCGGGGCTTTTTACAATAACATTGCCCGTGATTGTTCCCCTTATGATCGAATTTTCCATCGTTAATGTTCCTGTACCATCAAAAACGATCGGTTGAGCAAATTCAGAAGACGAATTTACTGTTCCCCATCCATACCCAATGCTATCGGCTATTAAACTCAAGCTGAATTTGTTCATGTTCAGTTTTTTACTGGTCGATGAAATCCCCGAACGCACCTGGCAATTCTTGAAAATCAAATCAGAAGCAGCCAGCACGAACTCGTCTTTCATGTTCAGGTTTATTTGCCTGGGTTCGATGGCCGAAGAACCTGAAATCTTCTGGTTTGAACCAACCATATCAAGGAAGCGCGGTTTAAATATGCCATTATTGGTCAAATTTCCGGTGAGGGAAATATCAAAAAAATCTTTGTAATCGATAATTTCACCGTTATTGATCAGATTTCCGGACACTTCAAGCAAATAACGGCCAGCTTTGTCTTTTTCCCGGATGATCTTACCTCCGGCATTAACAGTAAGGTTTACCATTTTAATGGTAGTAGAAGTATAATAAGAATGACCGGTTGTAACCGCGGAGGTAATAAATACATTGTCTTTATCGGTTGGTAATATACCACCGATCCATGTTGACTTATCATCCCACAATCCGCCTTTTGCAGTTGAAGTAATGTCGGCCGCCAGGGCGGCAGTAACTCCAGGCATAAATGTAAAAAGGAAAAAAACCACATTGATAGAAAGGTGTCTCATTTCGTTTGTTTTTTTGAAAGTTTATAAGAATAAAACGTCTAATATTAATAGGGTAAAAATATTTTAATTATTCCGGAAAGAATAGTCAATTTGTAAAAACAGTATTCAAAAGGTACATTTATTTATTTATTATGCTGTTTTCAGACATAAATTGGAATTTAAAATTTGATTAATAAGATTTCTTCATAAATATTTGGCAACATATTTCAGGTCTGAATCAGGGCGTAATTCCACAACTTTATCTTAACAATCTGTTGAATTTACATCAAATTAAAATAAAAAAAGCCGGAATAACCGGCTTTAATTTATCTGAAAAATGTACTAACATTTCTTTTTTTCTCCTGTAGCTTGTTCGTAAAACCAACTTAGCGGATGAGATGATGGCCGTTCGATAGGAAGGTTATATATCCGGTCGTAAACAAGCGAGGCCAAAACACCCAATGACCGCGAAACGCCGAACAAAACAGTATAGAAATTGTATTCGGTTATTCCGTAATGATTTAGAAGGGAGCCGCTGATGGCATCGACATTTGGCCATGGATTTTTAATTTTACCCGTAGCTTCCAGAATTGGCGGTGCAACCCGGCAGATTGCATTCACCGTATTAATCAGTTTATCGTTTGCAATGTATTTCTCGGCAAACTGCTGCTGAACGGTAAAGCGTGGGTCGGTAATACGCAGTACTGCATGTCCGTAACCAGGCACAACCCGCCCGTCGAGCAAAGTTTTTTCAATGTATGCCGCTATCTGTGCATCGGCTGGTTCATCGGTTCCAAGTTCTTCGAGCATTTCGTAAATCCAATCCATCACTTCCTGGTTGGCAAATCCATGAAGCGGGCCTGCCAGGCCAGTCATGCCGGCCGCAAACGAATAGTAGGCATTGCTCAAAGCAGAGCCAACAAGGTGCGTAGCATGTGCCGAAACATTTCCACCTTCATGGTCGGCATGAATTACCATATAAAGGCGAAGCAGTTTTTTAACCTCCGGCGAATCGAACCCCATCATGTGTGCCAAATTACCTGCCCAATCCATTGTTGGGTTTGGTTCAATGTGGTTTCCATTGTGGTACATCCGCCTGTAAATATAGGCAGCAATACGCGGAAGCCGTGCAATCAGGTTCATTACATCTTCGTACATAAAATCCCAGTAGTGCTTTTTGTTGACGCCCGCCCGGTAAGCTTTCTGGAAAACAGAGTCGTAAGCCATTGAAAGGATGGCGCAACTGAACTGGGTCATCGGGCGACTGTTTTTCGGAAGGGCGTCAATCACATCAAAAACGTGTTGCGGAACGTGGGCACGGGTAGCCCAATCTTTCGAAATGTTAATTACATCTTCCCTGTCAGGAATTTCTCCAATCATCATCAGGTAAAATAAACCCTCGGGCAAGGGTTCGCCGTCTTCATGAAGTTTCGGAAGGTTTTGCTGTAATTCCTGGATTGAATAACCGCGAAACCGAATACCTTCATTGGCATCGAGTTTAGATGTTTCGGTCAGCAGGGCGGGTATGCCTTTCATTCCTGACAGTACCTGATCGATTGTAACCTTATCTAAAACTACATCGCCATAATCTCTTCTGATTCGCTGAAATTCTCCTGCGCATTTGATGGCTTTTTCGTAAAACCGGTTTTTAATGTATTCCATGTTTAATATTTAATTTGTTGTTAATGCATATTTTTTATAATCTCATCGGCAAACTCGGTAGTTGACAGCAAAGTAGCCCCTTCCATTTGCGCAAATAAATCGGAGGTTACCCGCCGTTTTGCAAATGTGTGTTCCATGGCATCGTACACATATTCAGCAGCCGAATCCCAACCCATATATTCAAGCATCATCACCCCCGAAAGTATCAGCGAACCTGGATTAGCTTTTCCTGTCCCGGCAATATCTGGCGCAGTTCCATGGGTAGCTTCAAAAATAGCATACCCTTTTTTATAGTTGATGTTTGCCCCGGGCGAGATACCAATTCCGCCAACCATTGCAGCCAACTGGTCAGAAATATAATCGCCGTTTAAGTTCATTGTGGCAATAACCGAATGATCAAAAGGCCGGAGTAATGACTCCTGTAAAAACGCATCGGTAATTACATCTTTTACGATTACTTTACCCTCATTTTTTGCATCGTTTAATGCCTTTTCAGCATCCATCAATCCTTTCTCCGATTTTATTTTTTCGAATTGCCGCCAGGTAAAAGTTTGGTTGCCGAATTCATTTTCGGCTAAACTGTATCCCCAGTTTTTAAAAGCGCCTTCGGTAAATTTCATGATATTTCCTTTGTGCACAAGGGTTACCGATGGCAGTTCGCGTTTAACGGCGTATTGCAGCGCAGCCCTGATTAACCGCTCTGAACCTTCTTTTGATATTGGTTTTACACCAAAAGATGAACTTTCGGGAAAGCGTATTTTGCTGACCCCCATTTCGTTAATCAGAAAATCCCTGAATTTTTTTGTATTTTCTTCGCCGGCCATGTATTCAATTCCGGCATAAATATCTTCGGTGTTCTCCCTGAAAATATGCATATCAACCAGCGAAGGATAACGAGTTGGCGACGGGACGCCTTTAAACCACCGGATTGGGCGCAGGCATACAAACAAATCGAGCGTTTGCCGCAATGCCACATTTAACGACCTGGTACCTTCGCCAACAGGGGTTGACAAGGGACCTTTAATCCCAATCAAATGCTCTTTAAATGCTTCAACCGTTTCATCGGGTAAATTTGTCCCGGTTTCTTTCAGCGCCTTTTCGCCGGCAAGTACTTCTTTCCAAATAATCTTTTTAGAAGTTCCGTATGCTTTTGCAATTGCTGCATCAATTACCTTTTGCGATGGTGCCGTAATATCCATTCCAATCCCATCGCCTTCAATAAAAGGAATTACCGGTTGGTTTGGAACATTTATTTGTCCGTTAACGATATGTGTTTTATCTGTCATTATTTCGTTTCCTTCTCAGCCAAAATAATTAATTTTTAGATTGAAACAAGAAGATTTATCAATTTAATTTTTGCTGAAGATTTTCATTCAAAGCTTTAAGAAACCCTTCCGTGGGAAGGTAATGTTCCGGTTTCAGATTTTTCCCGTGAACAATCAACGCTAAATCCTTGGTCATTTTGCCGCTTTCAACGGTTTCAACGCAAACTTTTTCAAGCGTTTCGGCAAAATCAATCAGTTTTTGGTTGTTGTCTAATTTCCCACGGAAAGCCAAACCTTGTGTCCATGCAAAAACCGATGCAATGGGGTTGGTCGAAGTCGGCCTGCCTTTCTGGTGTTCGCGGTAGTGGCGGGTAACTGTTCCGTGCGCGGCTTCGGCTTCCATGGTTTTTCCATCGGGTGTTACCAAAACCGATGTCATTAACCCCAGCGATCCAAATCCTTGTGCCACGGTGTCGCTTTGCACGTCGCCATCGTAGTTTTTACAGGCCCAAACATAACCACCTTCCCATTTCATGCATGAGGCTACCATATCGTCGATTAGCCTGTGTTCGTAAATAATTCCAAGTTCTTTGAATTTCTCCTTAAACTCAGTTTCAAAAATATGCTGGAAGATATCTTTAAACCGGCCATCGTATTTTTTCAGGATTGTATTTTTTGTTGAAAGATAGAGAGGCCACTGTTTTTCGATGGCCTGATTCATGCACGAACGGGCAAATCCCTGAACCGATTCATCGGTATTGTACATGGCCAGCGCTACACCATCTCCTTCGAAATCGAAAACATCGTGCGAAACCGGTCCGCTTCCATCTTCGGGCGTGAAAGTGATGGTTAATTTGCCTTTTCCTTTGGTAAGGAAGTCGGTGGCGCGGTACTGGTCTCCAAACGCATGACGGCCAATGCAAATCGGTTTTGTCCACCCGGGCACCAAACGCGGTACATTTTTACAAATGATCGGTTCGCGGAAAACTGTGCCTCCCAGGATATTGCGGATGGTTCCGTTGGGCGATTTCCACATTTTTTTGAGTCCAAACTCAACAACACGGGCCTCATCGGGAGTTATGGTGGCGCATTTTACGCCGACCCCGAATTTCTGAATGGCATGCGCTGAATCAATGGTTACCTGGTCATTGGTGGCATCGCGGTTTTCCATTCCCAGGTCATAATATTTTAAATCGATATCGAGGTACGGAAGAATGAGTTTTTGTTTGATAAAATCCCAGATTACCCGGGCCATTTCGTCACCGTCGAGCTCTACGACGGGGTTGATTACTTTAATTTTTTGCATTGTTATTTTTTAAATTCCCTCTTTTTTGGCGCATGGTAGATTCACTTTTTTTATGAACAGCACCGGATGCGCCTTTTTTTCGTTTGTTTGCATTGATCCCCCGGTTAAAACCGGGGGTTATTCATATTCAATCCTTTAAGGATTGTTATTAACTCTCATCATTTCCTCTGTACCTAAGGTGCAGTTTTAAAGTGTAGTTTTTTGCCTTTTTAGTTCAAAATTTAAATTCGTTCTTAACCTTCAACTTTGAACTTTGAACCCTGAACTTTGAGTCTGCTCCGAAAAGTCCTTTGACCCCCTAACCCCCAAAGGGGGGACTTCCTAATTCAATGATTTTCAGATGTTCCCCTTTGGGGTTAGGGGTCAAACAGATGAAAATTATTGAATTTCCGACTTTTCGGAGT
>CAMTWS010000177.1:0-7040 GCA_947085485.1 uncultured Prolixibacteraceae bacterium | reverse complement strand
TTAGGTACATTATCCAATTTTCAGAAATACTTGGTTGCCGAATTACAAACAAAAGGTAAAGAAAGTGTCACTTTAAAAAATGCAGCATAAAAAAGAGGCTGCCTTTTTAGACAGCCCCTTTATCTTCCAACCCAACTCTAACTCCTCCATCGGCTGCTATTGCAATAGAATTCATTTTAAGCTGATCGTCACCTATTCCTGCAAAACTCCAATATGAATTATCGGGCAAATCGCGAACCATTAAACCGGCATGCAACAGATCGGCCTGTGCACAAGCTATGTTTCCAAGCAGTAAATTAAAATAATGGGGCGATTGTAAAATTCCTTTTTTTTCAAGGTATTTGGCATAGTTTATCATTCCGGCATCAAATGCCTCCAATTCCGGAAGAATTCCCTTGTTTTTCATTTCTATCGCAAGTTTTTGAATCATTTCCGGAGAATTAACACTTTCGGTTTTATTAAAATTCAATGAACTTAATGTTAAGCTTCCCATGTCTGGTTTTAGATTTCCATCGAGTTGCAAGGGTGATGCTCTGTGAACAAACTCTTTTATTCCTCTTCCACTCAAAGAAACGCAGATTATCAATTCAGTAGAATATTTACGTATTCCCTCAATAATTTTACCGTATATATCACTCTTGTAAGTAGGTATTCCTGTAATTTCTTCCCTGGCATGCAAGTGTACCATGGTAATCCCAATCTCAATGGCTTCGTGCACATCCTCAATTATTTCCGAAACGGTAACGGGCACGTGAGGAGTCATTTCTTTGGTAGGAATCATTCCTGTTGGAGTAAAATTGATTATTAAATTCATAATATGAAATATTTTAAGTTAGATTTTTTACAACTATACATGGATTTCCAAATGCCAAAACATTGGAAGGGATATCTTTTGTAACAACACTTCCTCCTCCAATAGTAGTATTTGCACCTATTTTAATTTGACTAAAAATGGTACATCCAGGTCCTATAACTGACCCTTCTCCTATTTCAGTATGACCACCAATGTTTGTTCCTAAATAAATTGAACAAAAATCGTTGAGAACATTGTGGTGCCCAACAGAGCAATTTCGGCCAACATTTACGCCAAATCCGATTTTAGTATAAGGAGCAATAACTGATAAAGGTTCAATTTGTAATCCCAATCCTTTGACAACTGTTGATGATATTACAGAAGATGGATGAATCAACTGTAAAAAATCATTGCGATTGATTTCCCAAAGGTTCTGATAAAACTCAAATAAAAACTTTTTGGTTGAAGGTTTATTACTGCTAAAAATATATCCTTTGCCCGGTGGTAATTTTAATTCAGTATAATAAAACTCAGTAAAAGGGATATTAGTCTCAAATGGTGCGATAGCCCTTTTCACAGCTTCATTGATAATGATGTTTACTTTACCCTTATAATTAATGGCTGTGAGGCTCTCAAATATGAGAGAAAGATAACTTCCGCTGGGTGTGTGTTGTGTACCTACTGTAATATATTGAAATTCATTCAAATTGGGTTTTAAAATTCTGTTTCTTGTCATCCAGCTTTTGCGGTTAAATTGCGAAATATCGAAAAATACGAATTTATCAACAGCTGAAATAAGGCTAAAGTAACCTAAGTATGGGAAAAAGTAAGGTTGATGGGAAGCAAGAATCATTTCAAATTTATTTATTTTTTATACAATTTTATTCAATCTAAAATCAGGAATACAGCGAATAATAAAATCTATGTAATTCATCTCCAAACCAGGGTATATCGGCAAGCAAATAACCTGTTCTGAAGCTTCTTTTGCATTCTTTAAATTTTTTGGATTTGACGATACAAAACCTTCATACATAGCAAATTCGCTTATTAACGGATAAAAGTAGCGCCGTCCGTAAATGCCGTTCATTTTCAGTTTTTCATAAAGCTGATCGCGACTCATCCCATATTCTTTTTCATCAATAAAGATGGGGAAATATGCATGGTTATATTTGGTATTCACAGGGTCAGGTAAAAAAGAAATCCCTGTTATTTCCTTTAGTTTCATTTTATACGATTGAGCAATAATTTTTCGTTTCCCGATATTTGTATCGTGTTTCTTCAATTGAAGCAAACCTAAGGCAGCTTGCATTTCGTTCATTTTAGAATTAATACCAGAGGCCATAACTTTCGTTTCACTGGCAAAACCAAAATTTTTCAAGTAATCAATTTGCTTTTTTGTGTCTGCATCATGACAAACAACAGCGCCCCCTTCCATTGTATTAAAAACCTTTGTTGCATGAAAGCTTAGCACCGATAAATCACCATAATTACATATACTGTTTATCAGCGCTGGAACACATTACAGGAATTAACCAAACCCAACTTGGGCATTATGCAGCCGGACGGTCGATACCGCGTAAAAAGCAGGTTGAAAAAATTGAACGTTCGCTTCATCATCTCGGGGATGAACTTCGTGGTATCTCTTTTTAGCCAAATTTTTAATGATATTTATGCATGATTGAAAATATAATATCAGATACGGTAAAACCCCTGGACATCAAGGTTGGTAAGCCCTGCCGCTTTTGCGTGATTGATGGCATCAAGGTACTCCTGCCTGGTTATCCTGCGTGATATTTCAGGGTGGTCAACTGCTTTATAAACCGGGGTGTATTGCGACATCAGATTAAGATAGGTGTCTTTTGGCATATTTTCCGCAATCCATTCAACAACTTCTTTGGTTCCACTGACATTATTCGGCATCACAAGATGGCGGATCATCACTCCCCTTCGCATAAGTCCGTCATCTGAGGCTTTAGCTGCCCCAACCTGGCGGTGCATCTCCAGTAATGCTTTTTGGGTTACTTCAGGATAGTCTTCTGCACCTGAAGAGTATTTTGATGCCATTTGACCATCCGAGTATTTAAAATCAGGCAGATAGATATCAACAACCCCATCAAGGATTTTGATGACTTCAAGATTTTCATAGCCACAGGTATTATAAACAAGAGGTACCCTTAAACCCTTTGAAGCGGCTCTTTCAACTGCCAGCAGAATATGCGGGGAATAATGGGTGGGAGTAACGAAATTGATATTGGGGCAGCCCCTTTTCTGTAGCGACAGCATCATATCTGCAAACTGATTTATGCTTTTTTGGCTTCCTGCCCCTCCCTGGCTTACCTCCCAATTGATGCAGAAGTCACACCTCAAACTGCAATTTGACAGAAATATGGTTCCTGAGCCCCCTTTTCCGACCAGTGGTTTCTCCTCGCCAAAATGGGGATGAAAAGATGATATCTCCAGGTTTGAATTGGCGCCACAAAATCCTCTTTCCCCTTTAAGTTTGTTCGCACCACACATTCGCGGACAAAGATTACAGTTTCCCATTTGTTGCCACAACTTCTCTCCCCTCTGTTTCAATTCACCATTTCTGTGCAGTTTCAGATATCCTGGTTCAAAATCCCGATCGGTTTGCTCCATGTCTATGGGATGAATTGAATTAAAGATGGGTGAATATCCAAAAATTGGAGCAAAAAGGATTGATTTGATAATATTTCGTCTGGAAACCGGATGCATTTCTCTGTTGCTTATAGTTCCTCTTGCAAATATAAAAAAACAAGGCCTGATTTTCAAGTTTTTTATGACAGTTTTATGAAGAAATGCAAATACGTTCACTGAAGGTTTAATTCCCAGGCAGTTCCATGGATTTGTCAATAAACAAAGTTTACAAGTTTGGTGAAATTTTATAATTGAGCTTACTCCGAAAAGTCTTTTGACTACCTAACCCCGAAAAGGGGGACTGCTTAATTGCACTATTCGGATTGGGTGCATAAATAAAACAGTTGGAAGTGAAACTACACTAAAAACGGGAAAACAGCTTTTCTGTTTGCCGGATAATCAGAAAATTCCTTTCGGTACCATTTATGATGGTCGAGCGCCCTGGGAATAAGGTTTGCACCGTAACAACCAAAATCGATAATCGCACCACCACCATTTAAGACTGGATCTGTCAGCCAGTCCAAAAAAACCTGTTCGCAACCAATTTCTTTTGGACCTTCATGACCATGATGAAAAACTACTTTTCTTAAATTCCCCACAAAATTGTCCTGCTGGACCATTCTGATTGACTTATGAGTAGTTGGGTACCACGATGTTTCATAATCGGTGAGCAAAAATATGTGGTGTTTTTCGGCCAATTCTGCCATTCGCTTTGCATGTTTCATATTTACTGCCAGCGGTTTTTCAACCATAACATGAATTCCGCGTGGGGCACAGGCTTCAACAACTGCCAGATGTTCGAAAATTGATCCAAATGCGACAACTGCTTCGGGTTTTACTTTATCCAGCATCTTTTCCAAATCGTGATAAATCAAATCAAGGGAGTATTTATATCTTTCTGATAATTGTTTTGTTAACTCTATATTTTTATCAAAAACCCCAACCAGTTCAAAATCGCCTTTGTCGGGGCGGTTTAAAATAAACGAAATATGACCGTGTGTCATTCCTGCAACTGCCAGCCGAATGGGTTTTTGATCAGCCGACTTTGAAATGATTGAAGTAATTAGAAACAATAAAGCAAAGAATGAGATTTTAAAGTATTGAGTTTTCATATTGTAATTTTAGTCGTCTTATTAATTAATACACAAATTTTAAACGCTTTAAAACTTGTATTACAAATATATTAAAAACTGAATCAATTGATTTATTGAAAAATTGAATCTCAAAAAGTAGGGTAAAGAAAATTTTCTGATCCAATTTGGTATTATAAACGAGGTAAAGTATATCTTTGCAATATACATGAATGAGATTCTTTTCAATTGCGAGGGTTTATAATGAGCACATTTAAAAAAATTCCGGTTTTTAATACCGAAGATGAGGAAAGGGAATTCTGGGCCGAAAATGATTCTTCTGAATTTGTAGATTGGAAAAAATCAGAGAAAGTTAATTTTACCAAATTAATAGTTCTAAAATCATATAAATCAGAATAATTAGTTGCATTAAAAATTTCGTTACCAAAATTGATAAACGAATCTTTTTTTTGAGTTCTAATCTTTTTTTCATTTCTAAAAAGATTTAAAATTACATTGTAGCTCCCAGAATAAAAACTTTGTTTATTTAAACTGTATTCTGGGTTTGTCAACGTTATTCCAATAAATTATAGTTGACAAATGCTAAATCAAAGTAAAGATTCTTAAATAGTCAGGGATCTATAAATTCTTCAGTTATTGTAGTAATACATACTATAGAAATTTTAAAGCAATTTAATTCCACATAGCACAGTTCCTTGCTTTAATCATAAAAAAAGCCCCCTGTTTCACAACAGAAGGCCCACTATTTCACTATTTTTTTTTCAACTTCGGACTCCCGACTTCCGACCCCCGTCTTTCTACACCATCTCCACCACCAAATCATCCCCGATTTTTGTAACAGTCGCCAGTTTATTCCGGGTGAGGCTTTTAATCGAAACATCCCATTTTTTATTGCTCAGCCCCGATTTTTCCTTGATTTCAGCTAATGAAACCGGCGATTTCTCTTTTAATAAGGCCATTACCATTTTTTCTTCTTCGGTAAGTTCGATGGGTTTCTTTTCGGGTTTCATTTGCGGGAAGAAAAGCACATCCTGAATCGACGGACTGTTGGTCATAAACATCGTCAGACGGTCGATTCCCATTCCCATTCCCGAGGTTGGCGGCATTCCGTATTCCAGCGCCCGCAGAAAATCCTGGTCGATAAACATTGCTTCATCATCGCCTTTTTCTGAGAGTTTTAGCTGGTCTTCAAAACGTTCGCGCTGGTCAATCGGGTCGTTTAGTTCGGAGTAGGCATTTGCCAGTTCTTTTCCGTTTACCATCAACTCGAAACGCTCGGTCAGTTCAGGGTTTTCGCGGTGTTTTTTGGTCAGCGGCGACATTTCAATAGGGTAGTCGGTAATAAAAGTAGGTTGTATAAAATGGTGTTCACATCTTTCACCAAAAATCCCATCAATCAGCTTTCCTTTTCCCATGCTCGGTGTAGTTTCAATTCCGAGTTTATCGCAGATTTCACGGAGTTCATTTTCATTTTTCCCCGAAATATCGTAACCGGTATGTTCTTTAATAGCTTGGGTCATGGTTACCTGCGGGTACGGAGTTTTAAAATCGATGGTGTTTTCGCCCACCTGCACTTTTGTTGTCCCGTGCAATGCCAGCGCCACGCGTTCGCAAATTTCCTCGGTAAAACCCATCATCCATTTGTAGTCTTTGTAGGCCACATAAATTTCCATCACTGTAAATTCGGGGTTGTGGGTGCGGTCCATCCCTTCGTTGCGGAAATCTTTCCCGAATTCGTAAACCCCTTCAAAACCCCCGACAATCAGGCGTTTTAAATACAATTCGTTGGCAATTCGAAGATATTGCGGAATGTTGAGTGAGTTGTGGTGGGTAATAAATGGGCGGGCAGTTGCGCCTCCCGGAATCGGCTGTAAAATGGGCGTTTCGACCTCAAAATAACCATATTCGTTAAACATATTCCGCATAGTATTTATGATTTTTGTGCGTTTCATAAATACATCTTTCACCTGCGGATTTACAATCAAATCGACATAACGCTGGCGGTAACGCTGCTCGGGATCGGTAAAGGCGTCGTAGGTTTTTCCCTCTTTTTCCTTTACAACCGGGAGTGGGCGCAGCGATTTATTTAAAACCGTAAACTCTTTCACATGAATCGAAGTTTCGCCGGTTTGCGTTATAAATACAAATCCTTTAACACCAATAATATCGCCAATATCGAGGAGTTTTTTAAACACATCGTTATACAGGGTTTTATCCTCACCTGGACAAATTTCGTCGCGGTTAACATAAATCTGAATGCGCCCTGTGTGGTCCTGCAGTTCGGCAAACGATGCTTTTCCCATAATTCGGAAACTCATTATTCTGCCAGCCAGAACAACTTCCTGGTAATTCTTTTTCTCAGGGCTGAAATTTTCTTTTATTTCGGTTGAGGTGGCATTTATTTTATATTCTGCTGCCGGATACGGGTCGATTCCCAGTTCCCGCATTTTCTGCAACGAATTTCTTCTGATTCCTTCCTGTTCGCTTAATTCAACACTCAT
>CAMTWS010000176.1:0-20195 GCA_947085485.1 uncultured Prolixibacteraceae bacterium | reverse complement strand
AGTAAAAATCGAATCCCTGTTTATTTGATCCCTTAAAGAACGGTTCTCCGGGATCTTTTTCAGCCGTGAAACCTGCCGAAAACTGATCGCGGGCTTCGTATCTGTATCGCGAATAATACCTGTACCGATTGCCTTCGTAAGGCGTTGTGCCATCTTTTCCGGGTTGATATCCTCGCGCTTCCTGAACTGTGCCAAGCGTTCGAAGCAAAAGTTGATTTTTGCCATACTTGAACGCATCGCCGGGTTTTCTAACTTCTTCACGGGGGCCAAACAAAATAAACGGCTCTATTTTCTGTAACAAATCAGTTGTAAACCCATCAATTGTTTTAAGTTCGAAAATGGTATAAGCAGGGCCATAATTCGTAAGATATTCAAGCAGTTTGTTGATTTGCACATCGTTTAAAACATACAACCGCGAAAGTTCTGAAGCTGTTGTAGCATTAATATTTATGGGGTTTTCGGCAAATCCTTCGAGGTCTTCAATTATTAAAGCCACATCGGTTTGTTCATCAATTTTATCCAGATGAGATTCAATTATCGATTCGATGATTTTTCCCGGATGTGTTTCCTGCGCTGTTGACAAAAAAGAAATTGCCATCAAAAAAACCATCCATATTTTATGTGCAAACCAATTCATTATAAATTAATTTGGATTGAAACTGATGGGGTAAGCCCCAGATTTCCGTGGTAACTAAATCCGATATCGGTGACTATTTTGCCTGTTTCAAAACCAATTCCTGCGGTGTAATTGACTGGTTTCCCCGAAACGCCAAAACGCAGTGCAAAATTTTTAACCGGCGAAAATTCGATACCCGATTTTATAACGAGAGGATTCTCGAAGTTTTTTTCGGTTTCCAAAATTAAAAGCGCCTTTTTTGGAAATTGATAATGGCCGCCAAATCTAAATACGGCAGGCATTTTCTGAAGGCCTTCGGGCGTATCAAAACCTCCTGAAATCGGATTGAAAATGTGCGCCCCCAAAAACAAATAATCGGTAGCAGCATAAATCAAACCTGCTTCGAAGGTCGCAAAACCGCTTTCACGCTCATTTTCGGGGTAGAGTTGCGAAAGATAATCGAGTTGAATTGCGGCGCTGATTCGTTTAGTTAACGATTTGGCAAACGCCAGCCCAATTTTATGTTCCTTGTATGTTCCCTTACCAAATTGTGAAAAACTGACCCCAAATGTTCCAGCTTTTACAGGAATTACCAGAGAACCTGCTGCATGCGAAAGCTCATCGACCATAAACCGCGATTGGTAAAAAACACCGGCAGAGAATTTTTCCAATCCGGCCAGCCCGGCCTGGTTGTGAAACGTACTCCAAGTGTCGGAAACAGAGACAAAAGCATTTGAAAGCGCGAGCGAACGCGCCCCGGCCGGATAATTCTCAGCAGCGATCGATTGGAATGCTAACTTTCCTAAAATAAAAAGCACGAGTAAGAATTGTATCAAATATCCCTTGTTCAAGGTGAATTCGTTTTAAAAGCATAAATATATAACAATACAAAAAGGACAAAACTAATTTTACAAGAAATTGTGTTTAAAAATGATGTGCCTTAATCCATTTGAAAACAAAAGATTTGAATATTTCCCAAATCATTTATTTTCAAGTTTAAAATAATTTTTATATTTGCGAAACAACTATCATAAACTGATACTTATTTCAAGTCATGACAAAACAATTCTATAAGGCAATCTACTTTAGTGACTATCCGGCAGAGGAATCAAAAGATAAATCCGTGACTCTTGCATTCAGCGAACCGGAAGCTCCATATTTTTCAAAAGTCAAGGATATGACTACACAGGAAATAAAGGAACTTATTGGAATCGAGACCTATAAACAACTTTCTCTATTTGCCGAGACTCAGGAAAGATCTATAAATCAGGTTGTAAAACGATTAATAAAGCAAAACTTATCAAAGATTGACCAGGTCAGCGGCATTACAAAAAAAGATGTGACATTTGTAAAAAGCAAGGACACTCCTTTTCAAAGATGGTACCCCTATATTGAGGGTTATGGTCCGGATTTTGTAAAATCCTTAATCAATAATTTTGATATCAAGGACACTCTTATTTATGAGCCATTTGCTGGGACAGGTACAACACTATTTGCATCTGATGAATTAGGACTTTCTACAGTTTACTCAGAAGTAAACCCGCTTTTACAATTTTTGATTCAAACTAAATTAAGGGTTTTAAAAACAAGTGAACAGCAACGAAAAAAAATATCTAAAGACTTAACTGATATTTCAAAAACAATACTCACATCATTAGCCAGATTTGAAGAAGATAAAGTGTTGAGAGAAGCTTACAAGTTGCTCTTTGCCGATAGTAAATATTTTTCAGAAGAAGCATTGTCTCAAATTCTTAAACTCCGCTCTTTTATCGATATTACCAAATTGGAAGATGAATTGCTAGCCGATACATTAACAATCGCGGTTTTATCTTGCCTTTTACCTGTTTCCTTTTTAAAAAAAGCAGGAGATGTGAGATTCAAAACAAAGAAAGAACTTGAGAAAGACATGAAAACTTTTGCCGATGTTCTTCCTCATAAAATTTTGGATATTGCTGAAGATGTTATGAATTTTGGGTATTCTTTGAAAAATAATCATGAGTTAATTTTATCTAATGCAAAAAATATCGGTAGGGTTAATGAACTGAAAATAGGTGCTATTATTACGAGTCCTCCTTATTTGAATGGAACAAACTATTTCAGAAACACAAAGGTGGAATTATGGTTTCTTCGCTATCTGCAATACGAAAATGATTTGCGATTTTTCAGGGATCAGGCCTTAACAAGTGGAATCAATGATGTAAAAAAGGAATATGCTTACAAACATGGACTAGACATTTCTTCAAAAAGCAAATTACTGAAAGCTACATTAATTGAACTTAACAAGTATGCGTATGATTCTCGAATCCCGATAATGGCAAAGAGCTATTTCGAAGAAATGTATCGGATATTCAGTGATTGCAAGCAACATTTGGCAAATGATTCAAAAATTTTAATTGATATTGGAGATTCGATTTTTAGTGGAGTTCACATTAATACCGACGAAATACTTATTGAATTATTGATTGATCTTGGTTTTCAATTAATTGATAACAAGATTCTCCGAAAAAGAAGATCAAAAAACAAAGAAGTGCTTACACAATCGTTGCTGGTATTTCAATATTCTTATAAAAATGGGGAAAAAATTAGTATTGACGCACCAGCATCCTGGGAAAAAAATTGGAATAAATTCAAGAAAATAGTACCACATCAGCAAGCCCCATATTCAAGCCGAAATTGGGGACATAATAACCATTCTATTTGTTCTTATCAAGGGAAACTCAAACCTGCTATAGCCCATCATTTAATTAAGACATTTGTACCAGAAAATGGCTCAATCCTTGACCCGTTTTCAGGTGTTGGAACGATACCTTTTGAAGCAGCTTTAGCAGGTAAAACTTCCTATGGTATAGATATTAGTTTGCCTGCATACTACATTTCATGTGCAAAAGTAACTACTCCTTTTCCAAGTGAAAGTTATAATTATATCAATTCACTGCAAAACTTTATACAAAAAAACAAGTGTACGACAGTCGAATTGAATGAAGTAAAAAACTTTGGCTTTAATAAAAAATTATCGGAATATTACGAAGAAAATACACTTAAAGAAATTCTGCTGGCAAGAAGATTTGTTAAAGAAAATTATCCGAAAACACCAAGTGAAATGATTGTAATTGCTTCACTTTTGCACATCCTGCATGGTAACAGACCTTATGCACTTAGCAGACGGTCGCATCCTATTATTCCTTATGCCCCAACCGGAGAATTTATCTACAAAAGCTTAATTGAAAAATTAACCGAAAAAGTAGATCGGGTAATTCAACAAGAATTACCATTAAATTTTAAGAACGGGAAAATTTTTAATCAGGACACAACTATAATCTGGCCGCAAGAAATAAATAATCTTGATGCTGTAATAACATCTCCTCCTTTCTTCGATAGTACAAGATTTTATCTTGCAAACTGGATAAGAATTTGGTTCTCAGGTTGGTCAGAAAAAGATTTTAAATATCAGCCGAATTCATTTATTGATGAACGACAGAAAAAAGACTTTGCAATTTATGAATCCATTTTCCGGCAATCAAAGGAACGTATGAAGAAGGATGGTGTTTGTGTTTTGCACTTGGGTAAAAGTACGAAATGTGATATGGCGAAAGAATTACAGAAAATCAGTAAGCGTTGGTTTAGGATAGCAGATCTTTTTGACGAAAGTGTGAAACATTGCGAATCACATGGTATTAGGGACAAAGGAACTGTTACTTCACACCAGTATTTGATTTTGGTATAATTTATTTGAATCCTAATAATTTTTGTTTGAATCAGAAAGATTCTCAACCAATTCATATACCTGAAGAATCTTTTTGATTTCCTTAATCCGTTTTGGGAGGTCAGACTTTTCTCTGACCTGAAGATAGCGTTCAACCCCCCTATTGACGTCAATATTATGATTCATTATTGGAAGCCTACTTGAAATTAAATCAATATTCGCTCCTGTTATTCTTGCAAGTTCCATCAACTCATTATTTGTGTAAAATTTACTTGGCCATTTATCTCTTTTATTTTCATTGGCATTTTTAGAAAGCAAAGCGGCATTTTCCATTTTCAACGGATAAAGATATTTTGATGGTAAAATATGATCAACCGCCCATGTGTCCCGTTTGTCAATATCCAATGGCGCTTTGGTCTTGAAACACCGTCCTCCAAATCGATCAAATAACTCCTGAAAATCAATGGGTTCGTTTTCTCCTTCCAAAAAAAGGTCAGCAATTCTTCTTCTTACAGCAGATTCATGCAATTGTTCTTTACTCCTTTTTGGATTCAAAATCGCGTTGATAGCTCCTTTGCAACTTCGGCATTCCATTTGCTTTTCTAAAGGCCCCCAACCAGAATGTTTACTGAAAGCATGAAAAGGTAAAATTCTTGTACATACATTACATTGCTTCCAATAAGATTCAGGATGTTCGGTAGCAATTCTGAAAAATCCTTCCCAAAACCTTAAAGCAGTTGCAGAATCAGCGCAATTGTATTCTTCTTCCCAGTTTTCAAATGGCAAATCAGTTTCTTTAGAATGAATAAATCCACATTTGCCACATTTCCAAACTGCATTTTCAATGGCTTCACTAGGATTTAACAATTGATGTCCTGTTAAAACATAGTTCATCTCTTTACACATTAAGCACTTATATGCAACCCATGCCTCATGATAAGGAATACCCTCGATTCTCAAAATACCTGTTTTATTAACCGTTTTTCTTCTTGCCATCTTTTAATAGGATGATGAATTAAATTCGTTTTAAAATTATACTTAAGTTTTGAGATATATTTGTTGACCTGAACAATTTTTTGCTCCTTTTGCAAAGTTTCAACATCGCCGGGTGTGCTGTATGCCGAAAGTGCATTCATTTCGAACTGAATTTCAAATTCCTCAAACAGTTGTGCTGCCTACTCCATAACACCCAAATCTGAAGCGCTGCCCATAATTATACTTACTTTTTCGATTCATGTTTTGTATTTTTAATTTTTAGTTAACCGAATAGTTTCGTTAATTTGCGCCTTTATTTTTCGATACACGGGAATACAGTTATTTAGGAACATTCAAAAATCAAATTTTAGATAATGAAGCGAGTAAAAATACACGATAAAACCTTTGAATTATATATTCCTTACGAAAAAATCAAAGGGGTTGTATATAAGATGGCAGAAAAAATGAATGCCGATTTTGAGAATAAAAACCCGCTGTTTGTGTGCATTCTAAACGGTTCGTTTATGTTTGCCGCCGAATTGTTTAAAAGAATAGATTTGATTGAAACCGAAATAACTTTTGTAAAACTGGCATCGTACCAGGGCGATAAAACCACAGGCGAGGTAAAACAGCTAATCGGATTAAACGAGAATATAGAAGGCAGGACGGTTGTAATTTTAGAGGATATTGTGGATACCGGGATAACAATCAAAAATATCCTGGAACAATTAAAAAAACTAAATCCAAAGGAAATTAAAATTGCAACTTTGCTTTTAAAACCCGATGCACTTCAGAAAGATGTTCAGTTGGATTATGTTGGTTTGGAAATCCCAAACGATTTTATTGTTGGATATGGTTTGGATTACAATGGCCTTGGCCGCAATTTGATAAATATTTATTCAGTTATAAACTACTAAAATTATATGCAAATGTTGAATCTTGTTTTATTTGGGCCTCCCGGGGCGGGGAAAGGTACACAGGCAGAATTTCTGATCAAATCTTACGGATTGGATCATTTATCAACCGGCGATTTGCTTCGTAGCGAAATTGCTGATGGGACACAACTTGGGCTTGAAGCTAAAAGCTTTATGGAAAAAGGGGAATTGGTTCCCGATGCAGTTGTAATTGGAATGATAAAAAGCAAGCTCGAAAACAACAGCAAAACAAAAGGGTTTATTTTTGACGGTTTCCCGCGAACAGTTGATCAGGCCAAAGCTTTGGACAATCTGCTTAACGAAAATGGCACACCCATTTCGGGAATGTTGAGCCTCGAAGTTGATAAACTGGAACTGATCGGTCGGTTAATGAAACGTGGAGAAAGTTCCGGCCGCGCCGATGACCAGGACCAGTCGGTAATTGAAAACAGGATAAATGTTTATAACCAGAAAACATTGCCACTTATCGAATATTACAAACCTCAGGGCAAACATTTCGGTATAAACGGAATGGGAAGCATCGAAGATATCGCCGGAAGACTAGAAGGGGTAATATCAAAATTATAAAGAATAAAAATGGCTGAAACGAATTTTGTTGATTATGTAAAGATTTTTTGTAAATCGGGGAGCGGAGGAGCCGGTTCAGCACATTTGCGCAGGGAAAAATTTGTTGCTTATGGCGGCCCTGATGGGGGCGATGGCGGCCGCGGAGGTCACGTTATTCTTACAGGTAACGAGCAAATGTGGACACTGCTTCACCTGAAATATCAGAAACATATAAAAGCCGGAAACGGCGAATCGGGCGGAAAACAAAGAAGCTCCGGAGCCGATGGCGAAGATGTAACTATCGATGTGCCACTGGGGACAATTGTAAAAGATGCCGAAACCGGTGAAGCGCTTTTTGAAATTACAAAACATGGCGAAACCCGGATTTTGATGAAAGGCGGCAGGGGCGGCTTGGGCAACGATCATTTTAAATCGGCGACCCATCAAACCCCGCGTTTTGCGCAGCCCGGCGAAGATGGGGAGGAAGGCTGGAAAATTTTCGAATTAAAAGTACTTGCCGATGTTGGCCTGGTAGGTTTCCCTAGTTCAGGGAAATCAACCCTTTTGTCGGTGGTTTCGGCTGCAAAACCAAAAATTGCTGAATATCATTTTACTACATTGGTCCCAAACCTCGGGATTGTTGGTCACCGCGAAAAACAGTCGTTTGTTATGGCCGATATCCCGGGAATCATCGAAGGCGCCCACCTTGGAAAAGGTCTCGGTTTGCGTTTTTTGCGTCACATCGAACGTAATTCAATGTTGCTGTTTATGGTTCCGGCTGACAGCAAAAATCACCTGAAAGAATATAGGATATTACTCGACGAACTCGAAAAATACAATCCCGAACTGCTCGATAAACAAAGGTTTCTGTCCATCAGTAAAGCCGATATGCTCGACCAGGAGTTGATGAAAGAGATTAGCGCTGAACTAAAAGGAATCCCGCATCTGTTTTTCTCGTCGATTACAGGGTTTAATCTCCAGCAGTTAAAAGATAAAATCTGGGAAATTTTAAACAGTTAAATGAAATGGCTGCAAAATATACTGGAGATTGACAAAGAACTTTTTCTTTATTTGAATAGTCTCCACAATCCCTTTTGGGATACCATCATGTTAATGGTTACCCGCAAAGAAACCTGGATTCCGTTTTTTGCCATCATACTTTTTTTCATTATAAAAAATTACAGGAGCAAAGCATTGCCAATTTTGCTGATTTTGGCATTGGCAATTCTGTTCAGCGACCAGCTCTCGGTATTATTGAAAGAAAATATTCAGCGGTTCAGGCCGGTCCACGATCCGGTAATTGGCCCCCTGGTACATAATGTTTTGCGAAAAGGCAGCCTTTATGGTTTTGTGTCGTCGCATGCAGCCAATGGTTTTGCTGTTTTTGTTTTTACATCCCATCTTTTTAAAAACCCCGGCTACCGTTTTTTACTGTTTATTTGGGCGGTATTATTCTCTTATTCACGCATTTATTCCGGCGTACATTACCCGCTCGATATTTTGGGGGGCGCGGTTTTGGGCTCGATAACCGGGGTTTTATGTTATAAATTGCTGACATTTATCGAGAACCATTTTTTGCTTTCCGGTTTGCCAAGTATCCAGAAAACCCGGCTCTCCGCAACTCAGTCGGGAATAGTTTACCTTGTATTTTTTGTGCTCGTGATAACAGTTTTTATTGTTACTTCAATTCTTCATCATTACGGGTATTTGTAAGATGATAACAATTGAGAAAGACGCCGATACAGCAGAGTTTAACAGACAATTAGCAGACATATGTCACTTATTATGACAGATGGCCAAAGTAAAAACGATCATTAAAGGATAATTTAAGAAACAATTTTAATCGTAACTTTGAGAAGTTTAATAGATGTAAAATGAGCAGAATTAAAATAAAAAATTTTGGACCAATCAAAGTTGGGTATCAGGATAATGATGGCTGGCTTGACTTAGAAAAGGTTACTGTGTTTATCGGTAATCAGGGTTCGGGAAAAAGCACAGTGGCAAAGTTAATTTCAACCTTTGCATGGATTGAAAAAGCATTAGTTAGGGGTGATTACGATAAGAAATGGTTTGAGCGAAAGAACAAACTAAAAAATCATTACCTGAACTATCATCGTTTAGAGAATTATTTCAAATCTAATGGTGTTGATAATGCAGTAATTGAGTATGAAGGTGATGCCTATTCTATAAAATATCAAGATGGGTCGTTGATTATTAATGAAGTTTCCAACAAAGCTTATGTATTGCCCCAGATAATGTATGTACCTGCGGAAAGAAACCTTATTACTTATGTTAAAACACCAAAAGAGTTAAAGCTATCATCCGAATCATTAAAGGAATTCCTGACGGAATTTGATAATGCCAAAAATGAAATGAAAGGATTGGAAAAACTTCCAATCAACAATGTAGATATTGAATACGACAAACTAAACGATACACTTAACTTAAAATGTGAAGGTTACAAAGTAATGCTAACAGAAGCATCCAGCGGCTTTCAGTCTCTTGTTCCGTTATATCTTGTTTCCGGATATTTGGCGAACTCGGTCAAAAAGCAGAGTGATTCAAATAAAGAACCAATGAGCAGTGAGGAAATGCAACGATTTAAAAAAGGGGTTGAAGAAATTTGGAATAATGAGAGTTTAACTGATGAACAAAAGAGAGTTGCACTCTCGGTACTTTCATCAAAATTCAATAAAACAGCTTTTATTAATATTGTTGAAGAACCAGAACAAAATTTATTCCCTTCTTCTCAATGGCAAATACTTCAAAGTCTATTGAAGTTTAATGACATGAACAAAGGCAATAAATTAATAATAACTACTCATAGTCCATATATAATAAATTATTTAAGCATATCAATTCAAGGAAAATACTTGGAGGGTAAGATAAAAGAATCAACAAAGAAAAGTGAATTGCTTCCAAAATTGTATGAACTGATTCCAGAAAAAGCAATGGTTTCTGCTGATAATGTTATCGTATTTCAATTAAATGAAGAAGATGGTAGTATTAAAAAACTAGCTTCTGTACATGGAATACCGTCTGACAAAAATTATTTGAATGATATACTCGCAGAAGGTAATCAACTTTTTGATTCACTACTTGGAATAGAGCAAGAACTATGTGTGTGAATTTTTTTGAATCTAAATGCAAGGAGCCTTCAAGACAGGATAGGCTTTTTGGAATATGTGATGACCAAAATGGAACAAAGGCTTATACTAATATGACAGATAATACCAAATGGATTGCCAAAGTCAGCAATGATAATGACTTAACTATTTCATTTACTGCAATTGATAATTGTTTAATTGTATTAAAAGAAGGAACAAAAGATAAAGAAAGTACTTGTGACGGTATGCTTACCTTCTCAAATAGTCTTTATTTAGTAGAACTAAAAAAACAAGGCGCTGGTGGTTGGCTTTCTGACGCTAAGAGTCAATTAGAAAAGACAATCAAACTTCTTAGGTCAAAGCATAATCTTGAAGAATACAAATACAAGAAAGCCTATGCTTGCAATAAGAAGCATCCAAATTTTACCGTAATTGATGCAGCAGAAAGAAAAGCATTCTTTGAAAGAACCAAAGGCTTCAGAATTGATGCTCAAGCTGAAATTGTAGTTAAATAAACAGTTGTAGTAGTTTGCAAACAGTGGTTTTACTTACAAACATTGGTAGTTCGCTGACAAGACAACGCACGCAAATCCGTTACCGCTTATAATTCCAAACAATGAATCTTTCAACCGATACATTTTACAGTCAAAAAGCCACAGAATATGATGTTCAGCTTAAAATGGTCACAAACCAATTAAAACGTTTTGCCTGGTACCGGTTTTTTGCATTCCTTTTCATTTTTGCCCCGCTTTTTATTTTTGGCCTGAAAACCTGGGTTACACTGGTTTTATCGCTTCCAGCAATTGTTCTTTTTTTCTTTTTGATTAAGAAAAATATCGAACTCGAAAAGACAAAAAAGAAAACTTCAATACTAAAAAAAATAGTTGAAAATGAATTATTGGCAATCAACCATCAATTTTTGCATTTTAAAAATGGTGCTGAATTTATCGATACCGATCATTTTTTTTCATACGATTTGGATTTGTTTGGCGAAGGATCGCTGTTTCAATTTATCAACCGTACTTCAACAATTAGCGGACAACAAAAACTGGCCGGTTGGCTGATTAATCCGCCTGTTGAAAAAGAGGAAATCACCAAAAAACAGGATGCCATTCGCGAACTTTCTCAAATAACGGAATGGCGTTTGAATTTTCTTGCCAACGGGCAAATGTTTGAGGAAACCGACGAACTGCACAATGAAATTATTTCGTGGGCAGGTTTCGATTTAAAACTAAAAAATCCCAGGCTGGTAAAACCATTGATTTTCATAGTACCTGTTTTAACCTTTATTTCAGTGACGCCGGCAGTTTTGGGTATTACCAAACTGTTTCTTTGGGCTATGATTTTTATCCAGTGGATTTTTCTCACAATCTACTGGAAACAGATTTCAGATTATTTCCAGTTTTTTGGGCGGAAATCAGAATTACTGTCGAAGTACGTTTCACTTCTTCAGTATATTGAAGAAAAGCAGTTTAAGTCTGAATTGTTGTGTGAAATGCAGAACAAGGTCAGTCAACCCGAATCAGCCGGGAAAATCTTTACAAAACTAAAAGAATTGGTTGGTCAGTTTGAGTACAGGCAAAATATTCTCATTGGGTTTTTCATGAACAGTTTTCTACTATGGGATATTCATTGTGTGTTCAAACTGTGGAACTGGCATAATCAGCATCATAAAAAACTAAATGAATGGCTGAATGTTATTTCCGAAACTGATGCATTAATCAGTTTGGCCAACTTTGCCAATAATCATCCTCAATTCGTTTTCCCTGAAATCCGGGAAGGTGAATTTACTTTTCAGGCAAAAAATTTGGGGCATCCTCTTTTGCGCCAAAGTAAAAGGGTTTGCAACGATTTTGAAATAGGGGGATGGTCGAAGGTGATGATTATTACCGGGGCAAACATGGCCGGGAAAAGTACATTTTTGCGAACGGTTGGGGTCAATCTCATCCTTGCCCGCACAGGCGCCCCTGTTTGCGCTGAAAAGATGGTTTTTACCCCGATAAAGATTTATACAAACATGCGCACCACCGATTCGCTTTTAAAAGACGAATCGTATTTTTATGCCGAATTAAAAAGAATAAAAGGAGTTTTGGACTGGCTGCAAAAAGGGGAACGCATTTTTGTCATCCTCGACGAAATGCTGAAAGGAACAAATTCGGTTGACAAGCTGAATGGCTCGAAAGAACTTCTTCGCAAACTTGTACATTTAAAATCTGTTTCACTCATAGCAACCCACGATTTAAAACTTAGCGAAATGGAAAGTGAGTTTCCGCAAAAGGTTTTCAATAAGTGTTTCGAAATCAGGATTGAAAACAATGATTTGGTCTTCGATTATAAATTATCTGACGGTGTAACTAAAACCATGAATGCCACTTTCCTGATGAAAAAAATGGGGATAATTTGAATCTGTTTTCAACCGTATTTTGTTAGTTATTGGTTGGGTAAGTTCTGTCGATTCCACCTTGTTTTAGTTATATTTGCGGCAAATTAGAGGTATTATGACTCCGAGTTACGATGAAGGAACAATAAGAACGTTAGATTGGCAGGAACACATCAGGAAACGCCCGGGAATGTACATCGGGAAGTTGGGTGACGGCACTGCTGCCGATGATGGTATTTACGTTCTCCTTAAAGAAGTTTTGGATAACTCCGTCGATGAATTCATGATGGGGTTTGGCAAAAAAATTACTGTTGAAATCGACCAGGAAAAAGTAAAAGTGCGTGATTATGGGCGAGGAATACCATTGGGAAAGCTCGACGACGTGGTAAGCAAAATGAATACCGGCGCAAAATACGATTCCAAAGTATTTAAAAAATCGGTTGGTTTAAATGGTGTTGGTATAAAAGCAGTAAATGCCCTTTCTTCAGATTTTACGATAAAAGCCATACGCGAAGGCGTGGCAAAAGTGGTCCATTTCAGCAAAGGAATAAAAACAGGCGAAGAAGATTTTACCGGACTGGAAGAACCCAATGGCACGATGGTGGTTTTCGAACCCGACCAATCGGTATTTAAAAAGTATCACTACATGAGCGATTTTGTAGTGAATATGATTAAAAACTACACATTCCTGAATTCCGGGCTGGTTATCGAATTTAACGGCGAAAGATATTTTTCAAAAAACGGGCTGCGCGATCTGCTCGAGGAAAACATGGACCACGACCCCATTTATCCGATTATTCATCTCAGGGGCGAAGATATTGAAGTTGCCATTACTCATGGAAACCAGTATGGCGAGGATTATTATTCGTTTGTAAACGGGCAGCATACTTCGCAGGGAGGAACGCACCTGCAGGCATTTCGCGAAGTTTTGGTCAAAACTATCCGCGATTTTTATAAAAAGGATTTTGACCCCTCTGATATCCGTGCATCAATTGTTGCCGCTGTAAGTATTAAAGTTGAAGAGCCGGTTTTCGAATCGCAGACAAAAACAAAATTAGGGTCGAGAGACATTGGTCCCGATGGCCCTTCGGTTAGGACACACGTAGCAAATTTCCTCCAAAAAGAACTCGACAATTTTCTGCATAAAAACCAGGACACTGCCGAAATGATGTTGCGCCGGATTGTTGAGTCGGAGCGCGAAAGAAAAGCAATTTCGGGGATAAAAAAACTGGCCAAACAGCGGGCCAAAAAATCAAACCTGCACAACAAAAAACTTCGCGACTGCCGCGTTCATTTCGATGACATTAAACAACTGCGGTATGATGAATCGAGCATATTTATTACCGAGGGAGATTCGGCCAGCGGTTCAATAACAAAATCGCGCGATGTAAATACACAGGCTGTTTTTAGTTTGAAAGGAAAACCTTTAAATACCTACGGGCTGACAAAAAAAATAGTATATGAAAACGAAGAATTCAACCTGCTGCAGGCAGCGCTGAATATTGAAGACAGTATTGACGATTTGCGCTACAACAAGGTTATTATTGCCACCGATGCCGATGTTGACGGAATGCACATCCGTTTGCTGCTGATTACTTTTTTCCTTCA
Source organism: uncultured Prolixibacteraceae bacterium (assembly GCA_947085485.1). Classification (GTDB taxonomy): domain Bacteria; phylum Bacteroidota; class Bacteroidia; order Bacteroidales; family Prolixibacteraceae; genus Draconibacterium. Next base: position 6,325 of record CAMTWS010000176.1, on the reverse strand, counting down.
GTTTTTCCCCGAGCTGATTCGCAAGGGGCATGTCTATATTTTGCAGACTCCATTGTTCAGGGTGCGGAACAAGCAAAAAACATATTACTGCTATTCTGAAATTGAAAAACAAAAGGCGATTGTTAAACTGAAAGGGAAACCCGAAATAACCCGCTTTAAAGGATTGGGAGAAATCTCGCCCGATGAATTTAAACATTTTATTGGTAAAGATATCCGACTCGATCCGGTAATGATGAAAAAACATGAGTCGATTTCACAAATGCTTGAATTTTTCATGGGAAAAAACACCCCCGATCGGCAGGAGTTTATAATTGAAAACTTGTATGTCGAAAAGGATGAGGTGGCGTAAAAAAACAACATTTTCGTTAATTCGTATATTTGAAAAACGGCTGTTATTATGACAACAATTGAATTAAAAAAGAAACTAATCAAAAAAATAAATTCGCTTGAAAATAGCATGTTACTTGAAGAAATGTCAAGATTAGCGGGTATTGAAGATCAGGAAACAAGTGTTTATCATCTTTCTGAAGAACAAAAGAACGCAGTTGAACAGGCGCAGGCGCAGTATTTAAAAGGTGAATTCCTGAACAATAAAGAAGCAAATAATGAAATTGATGAATGGTTAAAAGCGAATAGTTTGGGTTTATCAGGCACAAAAAGATAGAATTCAAATATTTACTTACTGGATAGGCCGAAATAAATCAAATGCTTTTATCAGGAAACTTGATAGGATTTTTAGGGAATCCCTCGATATTATTTGTTGATATATGAAATTACAGAAAATGAGATAATTGTACTTCGCATTTGGGATTCAAGAGGAAATCCGGGTAAATTAAAGTACAAAAAATAAATTACGACAGTGAAAAACGTAAAATGTCAGAAGAATATATAAATCACGAAGAACTATCGGACGAACCTCATGATCAGGAAGAAGGGGTAGTTGACCAAATAATTTATTTGTCGGGGATGTACCGCAACTGGTTTCTCGATTATGCTTCGTATGTAATTTTGGAGCGTGCAGTGCCTTATATCAACGATGGGTTAAAACCGGTACAGCGCCGCATTATGCATGCAAGGCGCGAAATGGACGACGGACGATACAACAAAGTGGCCAACATTATAGGGCAAACCATGCAGTACCACCCCCACGGCGATGCTTCCATTGCTGACGCCATTGTTCAGTTGGGGCAAAAAGATCTGTTGATTGATGCTCAGGGAAACTGGGGAAATATATTAACCGGCGATGGCGCTGCCGCGCCAAGGTATATCGAAGCGCGGTTATCGAAATTTGCACTCGAAGTGCTTTTCAACCCAAAAACCACAGTTTGGAAACTTTCTTACGATGGCCGGAAAAGGGAACCTGTAACACTTCCCGTTAAATTCCCGCTGCTGCTGGCACAGGGCGTCGATGGAATTGCAGTTGGCCTGGCTTCAAAACTGTTCCCTCATAATTTTATCGAACTGCTCGATGCTTCGATAGCCTATCTGAAAAACAAGGATTTCGAATTGCTGCCCGATTTCCCAACGGGTGGAATGGCCGATTTTAGCCGGTACAACGATGGATTGCGCGGTGGCACCGTTAAGGTGCGCGCAAAAATCGAAAAACGCGACAATAAAACGCTGGTGGTTACCGAAGTACCGTTCGGGAAAACTACTTCAACGATTATCGAGTCGATTATTAAAGCAAACGAAAAGGGTAAAATCAAAATCAAAAAAATCGATGATAATACCGCCGAAAATGTTGAAATACAAATCCATCTGGCGCCGGGAGTTTCGTCCGACAAAACCATCGACGCGCTGTTTGCTTTTACCGATTGCGAGGTTTCCCTTTCTCCAAACTCGGTAATCATCGAAAACGACAAACCCATTTTTATTGGCGTAAAAGAGATTCTGCGGCGTTCGACCGACAGCACAATGCAGCTCTTAAAACAGGAACTGGAAATCCGCAAATCGGAGTTGGAAGAGGCCTGGCACTATTCATCGCTCGAAAAAATATTTATCGAAGAACGGATTTATAAAGACAAGAAATTTGAGGATTCGGAAAACATGGATCAGGCAATTGCACATATCAGTTTGCGCCTGGAACCCTGGAAACCAAAACTTAAGCGCGAAGTTACCCGCGATGATATCCTGAAGCTGATGGAAATTAAAATGTCCCGGATACTGAAATTCAACAAAGATAAAGCAGACGAACATTTAAGGGCCATTGAAGACGAAATAGCCGAAGTTGAAAACGATATTCGTAACATCGTAGCTTTCACTATAAAATGGTTTAATCACCTGAAAACCAAATACGGAAAAGGCAAAGAACGCAAAACCGAAATACGTAGTTTCGAAAATATTGTAGCTTCAAAAGTGGTGGTCCGCAACGAAAAACTGTACCTCGACAGTAAAGAAGGTTTTGTTGGTACCGGGTTAAAAAAAGCGGAATATATCTGCGACTGTTCTGATATCGATGATATTATCGTTTTCCGCCGCGATGGGACTTACTTTATTTCCAAAGTTTCAGAAAAGGCGTTTATCGATAAAAATCCGCTTCACGTTGAAATATTCAAAAAGAACGACAACCGGACTGTTTACAATGTGGTTTACAAAGACGGTGAAACCGGATATTATTACATGAAACGTTTTTCGGTTACCGGTGTTACCCGCGACAAAGAGTACAATTTAACCATGGAAACCAAGGGTTCGCGCGTGGTTTATTTCTCGGCAAATCCAAATGGGGAGGCTGAGGTTTTAAAAATTGTGCTGAAACCAAAGGCACGCGTTAAAAAACTGGTTTTTGAAGTCGATTTAGGCGAACTGGCCATTAAAGGACGGCAGTCGATGGGAAATATCCTCACCAAATTTGAGGTGCTTAAAATTAACCTGAAAGAGAAAGGACATTCAACTTTAGGCGGGCGCAAAATCTGGTTCGACGAAGATGTTTTGCGCCTGAATGCCGATAACCGGGGCAAATATCTGGGAGAATTTTCGGGCGAAGATAAAATTCTGGTGTTGTATAAAAGAGGTGATTACCAGCTCTATAATTTCGATTTAAGCAACCATTTCGAACCCGGTATTTTAACAATCGAAAAATTCGACAGTGGTAAAGTATTGTCGGTAGTATATTTCGATGCCGAGCAACAATATTACTACGTTAAACGATTTGAGGTTGAAGATTCTGAAGGTAAACTATTCCGTTTTATTGGCGACAATCCCGACAATAAATTAGTTAGTGTTACATGGGTTCGTTACCCCCGGTTGGAGCTCGAATTTGGCGGTAAAAACTCGGAACGCGATAACGAAATTATCGAAATTGCCGAATTTATCGGGGTGAAATCGTGGAAAGCAAAAGGCAAACGGTTATCGAATTACGAAGTGGGAAACATTAAAGAGATTGAACCAATTGTTAAAGACGAACACGATAAACCGGAACCCGATGAACTTGTCGAGCTGGAAGAATTGGAACCAATGAAACCGGCCAATACAACGGTAAAATTAAGTTTCGATGAAATCCCGTTCGAAATAAAAAGGCCTAATAAAGATGCACCCGACCCGACACAAATGTCACTCTTTTGAGTTCAGAGTTTAAAGTTCAATGTAAACTCTGAACCCGAAACTTTAAACTGTTTTTTATGAGAATATACTTAATAGGATACATGGGTTGCGGTAAATCTACTTTGGGGCGAAGGCTTTCGGAGCATTTGAATTTACAGTTTGTCGATATGGACCACTACATCGAAATGCGCAACCATAAAACTATACCGCAAATATTTGCCCAGGATGGAGAAACTGAATTCAGAAAAAAGGAGAGAATGGCTCTTGAAGAACTTTCCGAATTCAGCGATATTGTAATTGCAACCGGTGGCGGCGCTCCCTGTTTTTTCGATAATATCGATTTGATGAACAATTCAGGCAAAACAATTTATATCAATATTAATCCCTCAATTCTGGCCGACCGCTTATTGAAATCAAAAACTGAAAGGCCGCTGATTAAAGGAAAATCGAGAGATGAGTTGGTTGCTTTTATCGACGAAACTTTAAAAAAGCGGAACCTGTTTTATAAACAGGCCAAATTCGAAATAACCCAGCCCGACATAGATTTGGAACAAATTGAGAATTTTCTGTTTTCAAAATGACTAAATATTAGGATTTTATGCAAACCAACAGACAACTCGACCTCGCTTTCGACTTTGTTCAATACACAGGTCAGAACATTTTCTTAACCGGAAAAGCCGGTACGGGAAAAACAACATTCCTGAAAACTTTAAAGGAAAAATCGCCAAAACGCATGATTGTGGTTGCCCCAACCGGTGTTGCAGCAATTAATGCAGGCGGAGTTACCATTCATTCATTTTTTCAGTTATCGTTTGCCCCGCAAATCGGAATTGAGCGCGAACAAAACGGGCAAATGCGTTTCACACACGAAAAAATCAACATCATACGCAGCCTCGATTTACTTGTAATTGACGAAATAAGCATGGTTCGGGCTGATATTCTGGATGCAGTTGACAGGGTTTTGCGTCGGTTTAAAAACCGGAACAAACCATTTGGTGGTGCACAGGTTTTAATGATTGGCGATTTGCAGCAACTGGCGCCGGTTATTAAAAATGAAGAGTGGAGCCTGTTAAAAAGGGAGTACGAAACGGTTTATTTTTTCAGTAGTAAGGTATTGCGCGAAACTTCGTTTGTAAGCATCGAGCTCACCCATGTTTTCCGCCAGCAGGACGACAGGTTTATTGCCATTCTGAATAAAGTAAGGGACAACAAACTCGATCAGGAATCGGTTACAGCTTTGAATCAGAGGTATTTGCCAAATTTTCAACCCGATGATGTGGAAGGATATATTACAATGTGTACACACAATGTTCAGGCCGACCGGATTAATGATGCAAAACTGAGGGCAATACCTTCAAAAGCAAAGGTTTTTACGGCTAAAGTTGAAGGAAAATTTCCCGATTATTCATACCCTACTGAGTTTGATCTGAAATTGAAAATTGGGTCACAGGTAATGTTTGTAAAAAACGATCCATCGACTGAAAAACTTTTTTATAACGGAAAAATCGGGTTGATAACCGATATTGAAGATGTTGTTGTTTTTGTTCGCTGCCCCGATGAAGACGATGAAATTGCAGTTACACCCCTGCTTTGGGAAAACGTAAAATATTCGATTGACGAAAACACTGCCGGGATAAAAGAAGAAGTTGAAGGTTCATTCAGCCAGATACCCTTAAAACTGGCATGGGCCATTACCATTCATAAAAGCCAGGGATTAACTTTCGAACGGGCGATTATCGATGCCGAATCGTCGTTTGCACACGGACAGGTTTATGTTGCGCTCAGCCGTTGTAAAACACTGGAAGGAATGGTTTTAAGCACGCCGATTTCAAACCGTAGCATTATCAACGATGTTACGGTGAGCGGATTTATTCAGGATGTGGAAAAAAATCAACCCGGTGAAAAAGAATTGGCCGATGCCCGGATTGCGTATCAAAATGAATTGCTGAATGAACTTTTTCGGTTTAATTTCATTTCGTACCTGCTGAATTCGTTGATTAAAGTGGGGCAGGAAAACACATCCTCCGTGCCGGAAATTCTGATTAAACAGTTGGAAAAAATACAAAGTGTTTTTTCAACAGAATTAATGGAAGTTGCAGAAAAGTTTCAAACTCAAATCATTCAGCTTTTAATAGTTCAGCCTGATATTGAGCAAAATGCAAAGCTGCTGGAAAGGGTTTCGAAGGCATCGGTTTATTTTGCTGATAAAGTGAAAAGTATTCTTATTGAAGGATTGGCAAAAGCCGATTTGGATATTGACAACAAAGCGCTCCGCAAACAAATAAACAACACCGTTTCGCGGTTGCTGGAAGATGCAGAATCAAAATTAGCAGGCTTTGATGTTTGCAAACATGGGGTCAATGTAAAAAAATTGCTCGATGCCCGGGCAAAAGCGCTGATAGAAATTGAAAAACCATCACCAAACAAACTGAAGGCAAAGGAGGTTTTAGACCCCGATAACATACCAAATCCACAGTTATATTCTTTGCTCCGCTCATGGCGTTACGAAAAAGCCTCCGAATCGGGAATTCCGGTTTATATGGTTTTCTCGCAAAAAGCATTGATTGAACTGGTGAATTACCTGCCAACCGATTCGGCAACTTTGCAATTAATTAATGGAATGGGAGATAAAAAGATTGAGCAGTTTGGAGCCGACATCATTCAAATCATTCAGCATTACTGCAATGAAAATAACATTGAAAAAGGGGAAATTCCGTTAAAAGAAATTCAGTCAAAAAAGAAAGAACCAAAACCTGAGACGAAAAAAGTGAGTTTTGAACTTTTT
>CAMTWS010000175.1:0-11146 GCA_947085485.1 uncultured Prolixibacteraceae bacterium | reverse complement strand
AAGCAGTAAGAACAACAAAAGCTCCCAACATTAAAATCCAATTTAGCTTTTTCATAATTCGGTATTTGCATTACAAATATTGCAAAACCTTTTACAACCACAATTTTCTAAGCGGGAAAAACTATTTTAGCAAAAAATACAAATCACATTCAAAAATGAAAATCGGTATTCTTCGCGAAAACAAAACTCCGCCCGACAAACGGGTACCGCTTACTCCGCAACAATGTGTTGAGGTTCAGCAAAAATTCCCTGATGTTACGATTGTTGTTCAGCCCAGCAATATCCGTTGTTTTAATGATAGTGAATATGTTACCTTGGGTATTCCGTTAAGCGAAGATTTGAGTGATTGTGATATTTTGATGGGAGTAAAAGAAGAAAGAATCGAGGATTTAATTGAAGGGAAAAAATATCTGATCTTTTCGCATACCATAAAAAAACAGCCGTACAACCGCGAATTATTGCAGACAGTTGTAAAGAAAAAAATTCAACTGATTGATTACGAAACGCTCACCAATAACGAAGGATTCAGAATAATCGGTTTCGGGCGGTTTGCCGGGTTGGTTGGCACGTACAGCGGAATCAGGGCGTTTGGAATTCGGAACCGGCTTTTCGATTTAAAACCTGCCCACCAATGCGAAAATCTGGCAGAAATGGTTATCAATTTGGATACCATCAATTTACCACCGTTAAAAATCGCTGTAACCGGCGATGGAAGAGTTGCAAACGGAGTACTGGAGATTTTGGACCATTTAAAGGTATTTCGTTTATCGCCCGATCAATATCTTCAAATCGAAAACCCACCGGTACCTGTTTATGTTCAGTTGCTGCCCGGCGATTATGTCCGCAGAAAAGATGATTACGAGTTCGACCTGTTTCACTTTTTTACGCATCCTTCGATGTACGAAAACACATTCATCCCTTTTGCCGAAACAACTGATTTGCTTTTAGCATCTGCTTACTGGGACCCAAAAGCGCCGGTTTTATTTACTCCCGATGATATGAAATCGAAATCGTTCCGAATCTCTGTAATTTCAGATATCACCTGCGATATTGAAGGTTCCGTGCCATCCACAAAACGGGCATCGACAATCGAAGACCCCTTTTACGATTACAAGCCGGCAACAGGAGAACTGGAACCTGCATTTACTTCAAAAAATAATATTACCATTCAGGCGGTTGATAATTTGCCCTGCGAACTGCCCAAAGATGCTTCGCTCGATTTTGGCCGGAATTTAATTGACAAAGTTTTCCCCAGTCTTTTTGGTGATGATACAGATGGAATTATAGAGCGGGCAACCATAACAAAAAATGGAAAACTAACCCGGAGATTTTCTTATTTGCAGGGGTTTGTGGATGGGAGATGAATTTTTAAATCCATCCGGATTATAGAAAATATAAAATAACAAGCGCCACTTGCCCAAAAGCAAATGGCGATTTAACTTCAATTCTCCCTTGACCAGTTTTTGAATTTCTTTTAAAAATAAATTTGCGACTTTGACTATCCTAAGTCAAAGATTAGGAATACCGGACTTGGGAAAGTCCGGCTCCCTAAATCGTTTATTTTATTAACTCAACACTTCGTTTTACAAATTTGTCCAAATCAGCGCCTTTTAGCATTCCGTTGGCAAGCAACGCCAAATCAGTCAGTTGTTTGGCCAGTTTGTTTTCTTTCCCAAAATTTGTAAGGCTTTCGCGCTTTGTCTCTTCGAGTTTCGATAATTCTTTATTTAAATCGCTGAGTTTTTCATTTTCGGCTTGCGGAACTTCCTCCTCTTTCTTCCCTTTTTTAGCTTTCTCCAAAACCTTAACTTCAGCTTTTTTAGCTGTTATTTCGGCTACCAGTTTTTCGAGTTTAGAGCCTAATTTTTTGTCTTTGCTGTCAAGTACTTTTTTCACAAGCGGGTGGTTCATGTTTACCACAAGGTTTAAACTTTCGGGCAAATCACCATACATATTCATTCCGCCCTGCGACTGGCTCATGTCTTTCATGCGGCGCATAAACTCGCTGCGGGTAATTACAATTGGCGCGCCTGTTTCGCCCAGGTTTTGAAAATCGACAATGAAATAGTAGTCTTTATTCTCGGGGCAAACTGCCTGGAAAATGGGAGAAAGTTCTTCTTTTTCCTCCCAGGTCAATCCGTTCTTTTCGGTATTTTCCTTTTGTACCAGGTTCTCTACCACGTCAGAGTCAACCCGTACAAACCGCTTATCGGTATATTTTTGTTCGAATTTATGGAGTAAATGCGGGGTCAGCACATCGTCGAGCAAAAGTACATCGTATCCTTTGTTTTTGGCGGCTTCAACAAATGTGTATTGTTCAACGGCATTGGTGGCATAAACATGGACAAGGTTTTTGTGCTTGTCGGTCTGGTTTTCCTTGATGAGTTTTTCGTATTCCCCGAAAGTAAAATACTTGCCGTCGATATTTTTAAACAGGAAGAAATTCATGGCCCTTTCGTAAAATTTTTCTTCGGTGAGCATTCCGTACTCGATAAAGATTTTCAGGTCGTCCCATTTTTTCTCGAAATCTTCGCGACTGTCCTTAAAAATCTGTTGCAAACGGTCGGCCACTTTTTTATTGATGTGACTGCTGATTTTTTTCACATTCGAATCGCTTTGCAAATACGAACGCGACACATTCAGCGGAATATCAGGAGAATCAAGGACACCATGCAACAGTGTTAAAAACTCAGGTACAATGCCTTCAACCGAATCGGTTACAAAAACCTGGTTGCTGTAAAGTTGTATCTTGTTTTTCTGAACTTCGAAGTTGTTTTTGATTTTCGGGAAGTATAGAATTCCTGTTAAATTGAAAGGATAATCGACATTCAAATGAATATTGAAAAGTGGCTCATCGGCCACCGGATACAACTTCCGGTAGAAATTTTTGTAATCTTCATCGGTTAAATCAGCCGGGGCTTTTGTCCAGGCCGGAGCAATATCATTAATCTGGTCATCCTCTTCGGTATCAACCTGTTTTCCTTCTTTCCACTCTTTTTTCTTTCCAAAAATTACCGGAACAGGCAAGAATGAGCAGTATTTATCGAGAATTCCCCTGATTTTCGATTCATCCAAAAATCCTTTTTCCTCCTCGCTGATGTACATGATGATATCGGTTCCCACTCCATCTTTTTCAGTTTCGTCAAGCATGAATTCAGGACTTCCGGTACAGCTCCATTTTACTGCTTTTGCATCTTCCTTGTACGATTTGGTAATAATTTCAACTTTTTCAGAAACCATAAACGAGCTGTAAAATCCAAGCCCAAAATGGCCAATAATTGCATGGGCATCGGTTTTGTATTTTTCGAGAAAATCGTTGGCTCCCGAAAATGCAATCTGGTTAATGTACTTTTCAATTTCATCGGCAGTCATTCCGATTCCATTGTCGGAAACGGTAATGGTTTTTGCCTCGGTATCCAACTTAACTGTTACTTTGGCTGTAGAAACGTCGCCCGTGTATTCGCTTTTTGAAGCAAGGGTTTTCAACTTTTGTGTAGCATCAACCGCGTTCGAAATAATTTCCCGTAAAAAGATATCGTGGTCTGAATAAAGAAACTTTTTAATAATCGGGAAAAGGTTTTCGCTGGTAACTCCTATTTTTCCTGTTTGCATATACTATGATTTTTATGTTATTGTTTGGCGGGATATTTTCAAACAACATGCCATTCGGGTTTTGTGACGAAATGTCACCGGCAATTTAATCTTATAAGACAAAAAATGACGTTCCTTATAATTTTTGTAATTTTATTCTTAAGTTTGAAAAATAAAAATTGTAAAATGGAACTTGTTTTAAAACTTAATAAAAAACAGTTAAAAACTTTCACAGACCTGGCTAATACTCTGAACATCAAACACTACATTGTATCACAAGAAAAGGAAGACGAAGCTTTCTTAAATGCAATGCAGCAGGGAAACAACGAAGTACCAAGCGATGAAGAAATTTCCAAATTTGAAGACTGGTTAAAGGAATGAAAGTCAGTTATACCCGACAATTTGTAATTTTTCTTTAAACGCTTTCTTCATAGAAAAGACATATATAGGTTTTTCCCCTGATTAAATTACTTTTTTCTTTAATCAACGTTTCTCAAAAATTATGACTTAATTCCTCATTTTAATCCACTTAAAGTAACTTATTTTGTGGCGTAGAATAAAATCGACTCTTTTTATGGGCCATCTTGAAAAATACTTCGAAAAATTCAGAAACAATATCATCGGAATCGACCAAACCTTTCAATCGCCTTACGGAGAACAAAAGATTATTTACGGCGACTGGATTGCCAGCGGCAGGTTGTACGCTCCCATCGATAATAAAATTACCAACATTATCGGGCCGTTTGTTGGCAATACCCACACTGAAACCAGCGAGACCGGAATTCGCATGACCCAGGCTTACCTGAGATCGCACCAACTCATTAAAAAACATGTAAACGCCGGCCCAAACGATGTAATAATTACTTCTGGTTCAGGAATGACGGACGTGATAAATAAATTTCAGCGAATTTTAGGTTTGAAATACTGTGGAAAAATTACACAGAAAGGGTGCCTGGCTGAGCGTGAGAGGCCTGTGGTTTTTATTACACACATGGAACACCATTCGAACCAGACCCCGTGGTACGAAACCAATGCCGATGTGGTGGTAATTGAGCCGGGTACAGGTTTGCTGGTCGATCCGGAAAACCTGAAAAAATTATTGGTTGAATATGAATCGCGCCCTTTTAAAATCGGGTCGTTTACAGCATGTTCGAACGTTACCGGCGCAAGAACTCCTTACCGCGAACTGGCTAAAATAATGCACGAACATGGCGGGGTTTGTTTTATCGATTTTGCAGCATCGGCGCCGTACGACGAAATTGACATGCACTCGGCCGACCCCATGGAAAAACTGGATGCAGTGATGTTTTCGCCACATAAATTTTTGGGTGGTCCCGGTTCATCGGGAGTTTTGGTTTTTGATGCTTCGATGTACAATAACGAAGTGCCCGACAATCCCGGCGGTGGCACTGTTGACTGGACAAATCCGTGGGGAAAATACAAATATGTTGATGATATTGAAGCCCGCGAAGATGGCGGAACGCCGGGATTTCTCCAGTCGATTAGAACGGCGTTGTGTTTGGATTTGAAAATTCAGATGGGTATTGAAAATATGAAGCAACGCGAAAAAGAGTTGCTGAAACTTGCTTTTAACGGATTGGATAAAATCGAAGGGCTACATATTCTTGCCGACAATGTTCGTGATCGACTGGGAATTATTTCATTTTATGTCGAGAATATTCATTACAACCTTTTGGTGCAGATTTTAAACGATAAATACGGGATTCAAACCCGCGGAGGTTGCGCCTGCGCCGGAACTTACGGCCATTTTCTGCTCGAAGTTCCGTACGAAAAATCGAAGGAAATCACCGACAAAATCAACCATGGCGATTTGTCGGACAAACCGGGATGGGTGCGATGGTCGCTACACCCGACGATGACAAATGAAGAGGTTGAAATTATGATTACCGGGTTAAATGATATCGTCAAAAATATTGAAACCTGGAAAAAAGATTATATTCATGTTAAACGTTCAAATGTTTTCAGGCATAAAAACCAAATCGACGAACCTAACTTTATGAAAGACTGGTTTACGGTGTAGTTTAGAGTTTAGAGTTTAGAGTTTAGAGTTTAGAGTTTAGAGTTTAAAGAAAAGAGAGGTTTAGCACTTAGAAAATTAGGAAATGAAAAAATATAAGACAGGATTGGTTTTAAGTGGAGGTGGAACCCGCGGATTTGCCCACCTGGGAGTTATTGCGGCACTTTTTGAAAAGGGAATAAAACCCGGTGTAATTTCGGGAACAAGCGCAGGAGCCATTGCAGGCGCTTTTGTTGCTGCCGGAAAAAATCCGCACGATATACTTGAAACTTTTAAAAAAGGGTCGTTTTTCAATTACACCAAGCTTCAGATTCCGCGCGATGGGCTAATGAAATTAGATGGTTTAAAGGAGTTGTTTCACCGGGAGATTCCGGTTAAAAATCTTGAAGAACTTGACATCCCCTTTTATGTTGCCATTTCTAATTTAAATAAGGGAACTATCGAATACCGAAATACGGGTCCGCTGGGGGAAACTGTGCTTGCCTCCTCATCGATTCCCATTCTTTTTGCCCCGGTAAAAATTGATGGAAACCTTTATGTTGACGGTGGCCTGCTCGACAATATACCGGTTGACCCGATAAAACATGACTGTGAACAAATTATCGTTTCCAATATCAGCCCCATCAATCCGAAAGAAAAAATTAAGAACCTGATTGAAATTGCCACCCGCACTTTTTACATGAGCGTTAATGCCAATATGGACCAGGTTCGCAAATATGCAGGTATTTATATCGAACCCGAAGGAATTGATACCTACGAAGTTTTAAGCCGCACCCACGCCGATGAGTTGTATGAACTGGGGTATAATTCGGCAATGAAAATTTTAAATACAAGAAATTAGAATAAACTCAATAATACTGAAACTTTTTTTGCGGTTGTGGTTTTGGATTCAAACCCGGTTATACCCTGGATTCAAATCTGGCTCACGAAGATTTAGATTCAGAAAATCCCGCAAAAAAGAGAGGCTCAAAACGAAAGTAGCTATCTGAATTTAGACTTTTTCTAAATTGTCCATTTTCGCGCAAAACTGATTTTTGACAATCACAGATTCACATAAATGCCTAAATTTGCAACCTGGAAATAGCAGAAATTACAGAATATTGAGTTCAGACATTAAACATATTGGATTTGTCAAGGAGATTAAAGGCTCTTCTTTGATTGTGAATATCATCAATCAATCGGCTTGCTCCTCTTGTCATGCAAATGGTGCATGTTCAGTTTCCGATTTTCAGGATAAAGAAATTGAGATTTCCAATGTTGGCAACAACTATTCACAAGGACAGCAGGTTACCGTTGTTTTTAAGGAGTCTCAAGGAATTACTGCTCTTTTTTATGGTTACATTTTACCTTTCATATTAGTGCTTTTTACTTTGATAGTTAGCGTTTCGTTATCGGAAAACGAGTTAATTGGAGGATTACTGGCATTGGCAGTTTTAATTCCATACTATATAACATTATATTTTTTTCGTCATTTATTAAAAAAAGTTTTCAAATTCGAAGTGGAAGAAAAGATTTAATTTATGAGTGTAACAATTATATATACCATCGCCACATTAAGTATAATAGGCACATCGTCGGCTGTTATACTTTACTTTGTGGCACAGAAATTCAAGGTTTTTGAAGATCCGCGGATCGACGAAGTGGAACAATCGTTGCCGGCCGCTAATTGCGGGGGTTGTGGTTATGCGGGCTGCCGTGCTTTTGCCGAGGCCTGTGTAAAAGCCGATAGCCTTTCTGATTTAAATTGCCCTGTTGGCGGCAATGAAACCATGGGCGCTGTTGCCAGGATTCTGGGACTTGAGGCCACAAAAAAAGATCCCCGCATTGCTTTCATCAGGTGTAACGGAACCTGCGACCACCGGCCTAAAACCAGTAATTTCGACGGCGCTTCAACCTGTGCAATTGCAGCTTCGGTTTACAGTGGCGAAACCGGGTGTCAGTTTGGGTGTTTGGGCTACGGCGATTGTTACGGTGTGTGCGAATTCGATGCCATTGATTTACGCGCCGGCATGGGTGTCCCATTGATTCTCGACGACAAATGTGTTGCCTGCGGAAAATGTGTCGATGCCTGTCCGAAAAACCTGATCGAACTCAGAAAACAATTCCCAAAGCACAGAAAAATTGTTGTCGCCTGCCGAAACAAGGACAAGGGAGGGGTTGCCCGAAAAGCATGCTCCGTGGCTTGCATTGGTTGTGGCAAATGCGAAAAAGAATGCAAATTCGATGCAATTACAATTGATAACAACCTGGCATTTATCGACTCCGACAAATGCAAATTATGCCGCAAATGTGTGCCGGTTTGCCCCACAAATTCAATAATCGAATTGAATTTTCCGCCACGGAAAATAGTAACTGAAGAAAAAGAAGAGTGTAGCTCAGCTAAATAATACTGGAATGTTAAAAACTTTCAAAGTTGGTGGAGTTCATCCACCCGAAAACAAAATATCGGCCGGTAAAAAAATAGAGGTATTGCCCATTCCTAAAACAGTATTTATTCCTGTTGCACAGCACATTGGAGCCCCTTCGACTGCTGTTGTCAATAAAGGTGACATGGTAAAAGCAGGGCAGATAATTGCCAAAAGCAGCGGTTTTGTTTCTACCAACATCCATTCATCGGTTTCGGGAAAAATAAAGAAGGTTGATGTTTCCGCCGACAGTTCGGGTTACCCAAAACAAGGATTTTTTATTGATGTAGAAGGTGACGAATGGCTTGAAGAAATTGACCGTTCAGCAGGGCTCGTTAAAAACTTTGATTTGGATGGACAAAAAATCATTCAGAAAATCCAGGAGGCAGGAATCGTTGGTTTGGGGGGGGCAACGTTTCCTACCCATGTAAAATTGGTTCCGCCAAAAGGGATGAAAGCCGAAGTACTTTTAATCAATGGTGTTGAGTGTGAACCTTATTTAACTTCAGATCACCGGTTGATGCTTGAAAAAGCAGATGAAATTATGGTTGGCGCCCAACTGCTGATGAAGGCAATGAATGTTGAGAGAGCTGTTATTGGAATTGAAAACAACAAACCCGACGCCATTCAGCTTTTAACCGAAAAAGCAAAGGATTACAAAGGGATAAGCGTAGTTGCTTTAAAAGTAAAATATCCGCAGGGAGGTGAAAAACAACTGATAAAAGCCGTTACCGGGAAAGAAGTTCCGTCGGGCGGGTTGCCCATTGCCATTGGCGCTGTGGTAAGTAATGTAGGTACTGCTTTTGCCGTTTACGAAGCCATTCAAAAAAACAAACCACTTGTTGAACGTGTGGTTACAGTTACCGGCAAGGGAGTTGCAAAACCATCGAATTTTATGGTGCGAATTGGTACTGCAACCGCTGAATTAATTGAAGCTGCCGGTGGGCTTCCCGAAAATACCGGAAAAATTATCAGTGGCGGACCAATGATGGGTCGTGCAATTGCCTCATTGGATGTTCCGGTTACAAAGGGAACTTCAGGGATTCTCATTATGCAGGACGGGGAAGCCAAACGCGGGGAATACATGGATTGTATCCGTTGTTCGCGCTGTGTTTCGGGTTGCCCGATGGGGCTCGAACCCTACTTACTGATGACCTTTGGCCGGAAACAAATTTTCGACAGGGCAGAAACAGATAGGGTGATGGATTGCATTGAGTGTGGTTCGTGCAGTTACACTTGTCCGTCGAACCGCCCCCTACTCGATTACATACGCTTTGGAAAAGCAAAAGTGGGTGGGATAATTCGTTCGAGAAAAAAATAGTCTGGGTGCTGGATACTGGACACTGGTTGCTGGACACTGGATACTGGAAACCACAAACGAATTAGAGTTTCCTTTCGGAACCCGGAACTCGGAACTTTGAACTTTGAAACTTTGAACTTTGAACTTTGAACTTTGAACTTTGAACTTTGAACATTAAACTACATTCGCTGAACATGAATAAAATACTAACAATTTCACCATCGCCGCACATCCACTCTGATGATTCGACAAAAAAAATAATGTACCGGGTGGTTTACGCCATGATTCCTGCCTTGCTTTGGTCGGTATTTGTTTTTGGGTTCGATGCTTTGCGCGTAACATTAATTGCTGTTATTGCCTGTCTGGCATTCGAATACATCATTCAAAAATACCTTTTAAAAATTAAACCAATGATAACCGATGGTTCGGCATTAATAACCGGGATTCTGCTGGCTTTTAATGTTCCGTCGAATATTCCCTGGTGGATAATTATCATCGGTTCGCTTGCTGCTGTTGGGATTGGAAAATTATCATTTGGCGGGCTGGGAAACAATATCTTTAACCCGGCGCTGGTTGGAAGGGTTTTTATGCTGATTTCATTTCCTGTACAAATGACATCGTGGCCGGTAAACTCCCGGAGCGGGATTGACGCAATAACATCGGCAACTCCATTAAGCATTATTAAAGAAGGTATTTCAAATGGCACTCCCATTTCAGAAATTACAGAAAAATTACCTTCAACCGTTGACATGCTTTTTGGAAATATTGGCGGTTCACTGGGTGAAATATCTGCGCTTTTACTCATTATTGGCGGATTATATATGCTTTTCACAAAAGTGATTACCTGGCATATCCCTGTTTCTATAATTGCAACTGTTGCGCTTGTTGCAGCCATATTCTGGCTGGTAAATCCTGTGGTTTACATTAATCCCGTGTATCACGTGCTTACCGGCGGTTTAATGCTGGGCGCCATTTTTATGGCTACCGACATGGTTACATCGCCCATGAACCCAAAAGGACAAATAATTTACGGAGTTGGAATCGGGCTTATAACAATCAGTATCCGTATGTTTGGAGCCTACCCCGAAGGAATTTCGTTTGCTATTTTAATCATGAATGCAGTGACACCGCTCATCAACACTTATGTAAAACCTAAACGATTTGGAGGAAAATAACAATGGCAAAACGCGAATCGACATTTATTAATATGGTGGTCACCCTTTTGGCGGTAACTGCAATTGCAGCAACAGCACTTGGTTATGTTTACGACCTCACCAAAGAACCAATTGCATTGGCAAAACTAAAGGCTCAACAGGAAGCCATTTCAAAAGTACTTCCTTTGTATGAAACCTTGGGCCAATCGTTTAAAGTTGCTGCCGAAACCGAGGGCGACAGCCTCGAAATTTTCCCGGCATTCAATGGGGCTGAAATGGTTGGAATTGCGGTTAAAACATACACAAAAAAGGGTTTTAGCGGTTTTATTTCAATAATGGCCGGTATCGATAGTTCGGGCAATTTTTCGGGTTTTGAAATTTTGGAACATGCAGAAACCCCTGGACTGGGCTCAAAAATGGGCGTTTGGTTTAACAATGCTGAAAAACCAAACCAGAATATTATTGGGAAAAACCCGAAAACTACCAAATTCGAGGTTACAAAAGACGGTGGCGATATTGATGCAATTACTGCCTCAACAATTTCATCGCGGGCTTTTTTAGACGCACTTGTAAGGGCATATAAAGCGTACGAAGAAAACAAGTAGAGTTCAAAGTTTAAAGTTCAGGGTTCAAAGTTCAGGGTTCAGGGTTCAAAGTT
>CAMTWS010000174.1:0-14163 GCA_947085485.1 uncultured Prolixibacteraceae bacterium | reverse complement strand
TGAAAGTAATTCAGCAGGAAGTTGTTCGCAAACAATTACACTAGCCCCGTTTTCGATAGCTTTTGCAATAAATTTATGTCCATCGGACAACACTCCCTGCTGGGCAACGAAAATGAAACCTGGCATAATAAGCCTTGAGTCAAAATCAATTCCGCGAACTTCTCTTTCGGCAGAACCTATTTTTTCTGAATAACTTATGTGGTTTAGTAAATTGCTAAGTTTCATTTTAACCAAGTGTAAGTAATATTGTTTGTCCCTTCAGGTACTTTCCACCCGGAGTTAACGACTGTTTTTTAACTTTCCCAATCCCGCTTATCCTCACCTGCAATCCTGCTTTTTCCATCAGGTAAACAGCATTGCTTGCCCCCATCCCCTGAACGTTAGGAACCCTTCCTTCCAGAATCTGGGTTTCTGTTAGCGTTATATTGCCTTCCTTTACTTCAACATTCGCCCATTTCGAATCCAGTTCCCCTTTTACGTTTTTCAAATTCAGTTCGTCAACTATTTCCATGATATCCTTTAACTGGCCTTTCTTAATATCAGGCAGGTGAATCTTTTCATCTTCCAGCCCTGTTATTGGTTCGTCTGTTAAAACCTGGAAGGCATAAACTTTTTCGGCAATTTCCTTAAATACCGGGCCTGCCACTGAACCACCATAATATCCACCGCGTGGATTATTAAATGTTACTATTATTGAATACTTTGGATCATCGGCCGGGAAATAACCAACGAAAGAAGCCAGGTACATACCTGCACTGTACCCCTCGCTACTGGTTGCAACACGGGCAGTCCCGGTTTTTCCGGCGATTTTGAAATATTCGCTTTTCAGTTCTTTTCCTGTTCCATTAATACACACCCCCTCGAGCATAGCTTTTGCTTTGCCAATAGTTTCTTTCGAGGCTATCATCGGGTTCAACACTTCGGTTTTATACTTTTTCACCAATACCCCGTTTTCCCTGACTTCTTTTACCAGACGAGGTTTTACCATTTTTCCGTTATTGGCAACGGCGTTATAAAAGTTTAAAATCTGCAAGGGGGTCATTTTTGTCTCGTAACCATACGACATGCCCGCCAAGGTGGTTCCCCACCAGTCAGCATCGCCGGGATACTTAAAATAGGGTTGCCCTTCGCCGTTAAGATCGAGCCCTAACGGTTTGTTAATTCCAAAACTGTAAACACGGTCAACATATTTTTTGGGATTATTTTCGTAGCAGGAAGTAATAATTTTAGCAACACCAATATTCGACGATAACTCAAATATTTCCTTAACAGTTATTTTTCCATTAGCATGGGTGTCAGAAATTTTTCTGCCACTTTTATACCATTGCCCGTTGCCGGTATCAAAAACATGGCTGGTGTCAACCAATCCGTCTTCGAGCGCAACCATCAGCGAAACAAGTTTAAATGTTGACCCTGGCTCGTAACAACCGCGGGGGCCCAAAGCAAAATTATCAGTCTCAAAATAATCGCCGTCGCGTTTCCCCAGGTTGGCAATTGCTTTAACTTCGCCGGTTTTAACTTCCATAATAATGGCAGTTGCCCAATCGGCATTTGAAATAAGCAGTTGTTTGTGCAGTGCACTTTCTGTAATGTCCTGCATTTTCACATTAAGGGTTGTAATAATATCCATTCCGTCTTCCGGCTCAATTTCAATTCGTGTTACCCATCTTCCCGAAAGATTTTGTTTATAGCTTATTCCATCGGCTCCTTTTAAATAGGGTTCAAAAGAGCCTTCAAGCCCGGTATAACCAATGGCGCCATGCACGCCGCCAAAAGCGCCTTTGTTTAGGCCTCCAATAGTGCGCAAAGCCAACATGCCCAGCGGGTTAACCCTTTTGTTTTCCTGTTCAATGATTAGCCCGCCCCCATAACGGCCGCGGCGAAGTATTGGGAATTTCTTAATTTTCTGAAGTTCGGTATAATCAATTCTTCGGGGTGTGAGCATAAAACCGCGATTTTTATCTTTATATGCTTCATTCAATCTTCTGTTGTATTCTGCATGCGAGGCATTCCCAAAAAAGTTAGAGAGATAATAAGCCAGCGAATCGCTCTCCTTATTGTAAACTTTTCTTACTCCTTCCGAAGCCAAATCAATGCGCAGAAAATATCCCGGTACCGATGTGGCCAAAACGCTTCCATCTTCGGCACAGATATTTCCGCGGTCGGGATTAACAATAATAGTATTCTCGCTTAAGTTTTCCTGAATTTTTTCCCAACGGTCGTTTTTAATCTTCTGAACAGAGACCATCTTAGCTATAACTACCACTGCAAACACCAATAGTACAAAGTAGATTAAGGTTATACGCGTTATTATTACTCTGCGAATTTCCACAACAATTTATTTTTTTTAACAATTAATTTTTGAGGAGGCCTCAATGGCTCCTGTAAGTCAATTTTTGCATTCTCCACTTTTTTTGCAATTTCCGATGGACGGCTTGAATTCATAAGCTTTGCCGATAAAGTAATTGACTCTGAGCGGAGTTCATCCAGGGTCTCCTGCAGCGCTTCAACTTTCCTGATAGTCCGTTCCGACCAATTTCGGTTTGTAATAAGCAGAATAGCCAGAAACGCAAGGAAAATCAAAAAAGGGATTTGCCTGGTTACGCGGTCATCGGTTAAAATCGTTCCTCCAATGAACGATTTTACGCCGGGCGCCTTCTTGCTATTTTTTTTATTTCCCGACATATCAGATTTTTTCGGCAATTCTTAGTTTTGCGCTTCTTGAGCGGCTATTAGCTTTTAACTCCTCATCGCCCGGGGTAATCACTTTTCTGTTTACTATTTTAAATGGAGAAGTCACATTTCCATAAAAATCCTTATCCACCTTTCCTTCAAAGTTTCCGGTCTTCATAAAATTTTTGCAAAGCCTGTCTTCCAGGCTATGGTAGGTAATTACCACCAGCCGTCCGCCCGGTTTTAACAACTGCATCGAAGCTTCCAAAAATTCCTGCAAGGCATCCATTTCATCATTTACTTCAATGCGCAATGCCTGAAAAACCTGCGCGAGGTATTTATTTTCGAAAGCTCGCGGAGTGCATTCAGCAACAATTTCCTTAAGTTGAGTAGTTGTTTTAATGCGACTTTCGTTTCGTTTTTTACAAATTACTGAGGCCAGATGATGTGAATTTTTAATTTCGCCAAACATTCTGAAAATCAGCTCCAACTGTACCTGGGAATATTCATTTACTATTTTGGCTGCATCAATTCCGGCGTTCTGGTTCATGCGCATATCCAAATTGCCTTCGAAACGGAATGAAAAACCACGATCGGGAACATCGAAATCGTGTGAAGAAACGCCCAAATCGGCAAAAATGGCATCAACCTGTTCTACCCCATAGTAATTCAGAAAATTTTTAATGTACCTGAAATTGTGGCGAATAAAATAGAGACGTTTATCATTCAAGGCATTTTCTGCCGCATCGTCGTCCTGATCAAATGCAAAAAGCCTTCCTTTAATAATTTGGCCGAGAATTAATTTAGAGTGCCCACCGCCGCCGTAAGTTGCATCCACTGCATCAGATGCCGGAAACAAATTCATGCCTTTAATGCTTTCATCAGCCAAAACCGGTATGTGGTAAGCCTGTGTCATTCTGATTACACTTTTTTCTGACGTTTTTCTTTTAATTTCATCAAAAACTCAGCTTTGCCCATTTCGGGTTTTCCAGTCCTGCCGGTAGCCAGTAACCGAATAGATTCGCCCATGCCAATAAATTCGGCGCCTTTTTCGAGGTTTGCATATTTAAGATACACGTCCGGAATATTTATCCTGCCATTGGGCGCCATTGCAACTTTCACAAAATTCTGATAGAAAAACTGCAGCAAGGCGTCATCATCTTCATCAAATGGATCGAGTGCGCCCTTAAAATCTTCAACTCTCTTTCTCCAAAATTTTTCAGGATGAATATCAAGACATTCCCTATGCAGGTTTTTTTCGATAACCAACGATTCGGCTGCCAATTCTCCCAGTTCCTTTTTAAAGGAGGCCGGAAGCACAATTCGGCCTTTATCATCAATGGTTGCGTTATATGTCCCTGCAAATTCGATCATATATTAAATCACTTGTTTTTTTATAGCGTAAAAATAGAAAATTATTCCAAAATATGACACTATATTCCATTCTATTCCACTACAAATTAAAACATTAGAACTCAATACGTGTTGAAAACCTGTTAAAAAAATGTTGAAAACCAAGAAACAACCATCTATCATACATCATAACAGACTGAACTATAATTGTTTGGATATATTTTTAAAACTAATTAACACCAGTTAATAACTCCTTTTGTTCTGTATAAAAATTGAAGAGAAATACTTTGAAAAAATAGATTTTCCAAAAAAATGTTCCGAAAAACAGAAATTCTTAAATATTTGGAAAGTGATTTGTCGTTGAATATTGATTTTTGGCTATTTTTTACTTAATTGCTTCAAAATTTCCAAGGCGTGGAAGAAAAAAACACAAATACCTTTAAGCCAATAAATATCAGGGAGATATTTATGGAAAAGAACCCGGGATTAGCTAAAATAATGCCTGGGTTTGTTTTTCGATATATCAAACGGATTATGCATATCGATTTTATAAATGATTTTTTATTGAGAAATGGCCATCTGTCAGGAAACGCGTTTGTAGATCAGGCGATTACTGAGTTTAATGTAAAGGAACATATTTGCGGATTTGATAACATTCCCGATTCGGGCCGTTTTATTTTTGCCAGCAACCATCCGTTGGGTGGCTTCGATTCGTTATTGCTCATGAAATACGTAAGCAAAAAACTGGGCAATCTCAAGTTTTTAAGCAACGATGTTTTAATGGGCATTCCAAGTCTCAGTTATATGTTTATTCCTGTAAATAAACATGGTAATAACAGCAGGGAAATAGCAACTGAACTCGACAAGGCGTATGATTCTGATTTGCAGATTTTAATTTTCCCTTCGGGACTGGCCTCCCGAAAAATAAAAGGGAAAATAGTGGATTTGGAATGGAAGAAACATTTTATAACCAAAGCCATTCAATACCAGCGCGATATTATCCCGGTTTTTATCGGTGGACGAAATTCAAACCGTTTTTACCGGTTGGCAAACATCAGAAAATTTCTACATCTCAAATGGAACATCGAAATGTTTCTTTTGCCCGACGAATAGATGAGACATAAAAACTCTGATATCCCGGTTTACTTCGGCAAACCCATCCCATTTCAAACTTTCGATAAATCAAAAACTCATCAGGAATGGGCGGAATGGCTAAAAGAACAGGTATATAAAATTCCAAGGCAAACCGGAATTAAAAATTAAAAAAAATAATAACCAACCAAAGCAGGAATTTTTCTAATTTTGCATTCTATTTTTCTAAAAAAAAGAAACCGTAAATGAAAAACATTATTGAACCTCTGCCGAGGAAAGAGATTTACGCAGAACTTACCCCCGACAAGCTACTTAGAAAAACAAACAAAGCCGGTAATGAAATTTATGTTGTTACCCACCTCGATTCTCCGGCTTTAATGCATGAGATAGGCAGGTTGCGCGAAATGACTTTCCGCGATGCCGGCGGCGGCACCGGAGAAGAAACTGACATTGATATTTACGATACTGCGGTTTCGCCATATAAACAGTTAATTGTTTGGGATCCTGACGCAAAAGAAATTTTAGGCGGATACAGATATATTCTTTGTGCTGAAGCGCCAAGAGATGAACGTGGTCATGTACAGTTGGCAACGTCTCATCTTTTTAATTTTTCGAAGAAATTTATCGACGAATATTTGCCCTATTCTCTCGAGTTGGGAAGGTCGTTTGTTCAGCCTGCCTACCAATCGAGCAAAGCCGGGGCTAAAGCGCTCTTTGCCCTGGATAATCTTTGGGACGGATTAGGCGCTTTAACCGTTGATCATTCTGAAATCAAATACTTTTTTGGAAAAATTACAATGTACACTCACTTTCACAGGGAAGCAAGAAACCTGATTCAATTTTTCTTTAAAAAATATTTCAGAGACAGGGAAAACCTGGTTTACCCCAAAGAACCCGTTGAATTTGACATGGATTTGGAAGCCATGGAAAAATTATTTATTGGAGAAAACTATAAAGGTGACTATAAAATTCTTTTACAGAATGTAAGGCAATATGGTGAGAATGTTCCTCCGTTAATTAATGCCTACATGAATCTTTCACCATCCATGAAAACCTTTGGCACCTCGAAAAACAAAGAATTTGGAGAGGTTCTTGAAACCGCCATTATTGTAACAATTGAGGATATGTACAGCATAAAGGTTGATCGCCATATTGAAACCTACATTAAAGACAAAGAAAATGGTGAATGGCCTGAACCCAAATAAAACCACATGAATTTTTATTCAAATTATCCAAAACTTTTAGTTGCTGTCGATGCCATTATCTTCGGATTTAACGAGAATGAACACGAATTAAAATTGTTGCTGCTCAAACGCCAGTTTCCGCCTGAAAAGGGAAAATGGTCGCTTATGGGTGGGTTTGTAGCCCCCGAAGAAAATTTGGATAATGCCGCCCATAGAATTGTTTCGCAACTTACCGGCCTTGACGATGTTTACATGGAGCAACTTTTTACATTTGGCGATGTTAACCGCGATACCGGGGGCAGGATTATTTCAATAGCTTATTTCTCGCTGATAAAAATAAACGAACACGACAGCGAATTGGTAAAAATGCATGGAGCTTCGTGGATTTCGGTTTCAGAAATCCCTGACCTTATTTTCGACCACCCTGAAATGGTAAAACGTGCGCTTCGAAAACTGAGAATAAGGGCACGCATGCAACCCATTGGTTTTGAACTTCTCCCCGAAAAATTTACCATTCCGCAATTACAGCGTTTGTACGAAGCAATTTGCCAGGTACCTTTCGACAAAAGAAATTTCAGGAGAAAACTTCTTGCCATGGGGCTGCTCGAAAAGCTAAAAGAAAAGGAGAAAGAGACTTCAAAAAAAGGGGCTTTTTATTACCGGTTCAACCAGGTGAAATACGAAAAATTGATTGAAAAAGGATTCAATTTCGATTTATAGAAAATCACGGATATAAATTATGCCTGATCCGGGGGTCAATAAGCCCGCTGATCTTTCCCTTCAACAAAATTAATAAACGAACTATTCACAACCCTGTTACCTCCCGGAGTTGGATAATTTCCGGTGAAGTACCAATCGCCCAAATCGTTGGGGCAGGCTTTGTGCAGATTTTCAACCGTTTGATAAACAATTTCAACCTCGGCATTGCAATCTTCAGGTTTTAGCAGTTCTGCAATTTTTGCGGAAACCTGCTCGACCGTGAAGTTCTGATAAATTTCGCGGACATAATTTACCATCTCTTCTTTCGGGAGATTTTCCTGCTGTTTACACTTACTGTAAACCCTGTCGATCAATGCCTGCTGCCCTGTTTCTTTTAAAAGTTCTATAGCTGCATTGAAGGCGATAAATTTGTTGAGGCGGGCCATATCTATTCCATAACAATCGGGGTACCTGATTTGCGGAGCCGATGAAACCACAATAATTTTTTTGGGATGAAGCCTGTCGAGAATTCGCAAGATACTGTTTTTAAGCGTTGTACCCCGAACAATTGAATCGTCGATAATTACAAGTGTGTCAATATTATTCTTAATAATTCCGTATGTAACATCGTAAACATGTGCCACCAAATCGTCGCGGCTGGCATCGTCGGCAATAAACGTACGGAGCTTCACATCTTTTATGGCAATTTTCTCGACACGGGGTTCGAAAGAAATAATGCGTTTAATATCCTCATCGGTTAAAGCGCCGTTTTTCTTTTTTATTTCCTCAATTTTCCAATCGACCAAATAGTTCCTGATCCCTTCAACCATTCCGTAAAATGCTGTTTCTGAGGTGTTTGGAATATACGAAAAGACTGTATTTTCAAAATCGTAGCCGATTACTTTTAAAACTGCGGGGCAAATTAACTTGCCAAGCTCTTTGCGCTCTTTATAAATATCTTTATCGCTGCCCCGCGAAAAATAAATGCGTTCGAACGAGCACGAAGTTCTTTTATGCGGAACCCGAATCAGTTCTTTGCTGATGCGGCCATCCTTTTTAATAATTAGGGCTTCGCCCGGATTTATTTCATTGACTTCACAAAAATGAACGTTCATAACAGTTTGGATAACCGGACGTTCGGATGCTACCACTACAATTTCATCGTTGTAATAAAAATGTGCAGGTCTTATTCCCCAGGGGTCGCGCACCACAAACGCGTCGCCATGGCCAATCAATCCGGCAATTGTGTAACCGCCATCCCAGTCTTTGGTTGCACGTTCGAGAATGTTCTGAATATCAAGGTTCTCTTCAATTTTGTGAGATATTCTTTCGTTCGTTAATCCTTCGTTTTTATATTTCCTGAACAAAAGCTCGTTTTCCGTATCCAGGAAATGCCCCACCTTTTCGAGGGCAGTAACTGTATCGGTATATGCCTTTGGATGCTGCCCCAAATCGACAAGTACTTTGAAAAGTTCTTCGGTGTTGGTGAGATTAAAATTACCTGCCAAAACCAGGTTTCTCGATTTCCAGTTGTTTTGGCGCATAACCGGATGAACCAAATCGATGCTGTTTTTTCCAAAAGTGCCATACCTTAAATGCCCCAGGTAAAGCTCGCCTGCAAAAGAGAAGCTTTTATAGGCCCAGTCAGTATTGTCAACGTCAATCCTATCCCATTGAGCTTTTAGCAATGGCTCATTTATTTGATCGAAAACATCTTTAATGGGGTTTTCCTTTACCGAACGAAAACGGTTAATATAAGCGCTGCCCGGGGCCAGGCTGTTTTTTACACAAACCGCTCCTGCCCCATCCTGGCCCCGGTTGTGCTGTTTTTCCATCAGAAGGTACAACTTATTCAGCCCATATTTCCATGTACCGTATTTTTCATGGTAATACGATAATGGTTTTAGTAAACGGATTAATGCAATTCCACATTCATGCTGAATTTGGTCACTCATATTGTTTTTGTTTCATCAATGGAAAATCAATTTCGTCGGCAACAATAAATGCGACAGGATAAGTGTTTTTTATCTCCCTGAAAAGTTTCAGCGCTTCATTTTTAGTCCTGAAATCGCCAACCCTTACCCTGAAATTTGGAGATGAGTACTTTACATGAACATTATTATCAGGATAAATTGATAAGAATTCCTTTTTTTTCTTTAATGCTTTTTCCTTAGCATCTGTGTCAGAACTAAAAAAAATCTCAACCCTGTAACCATCAATTTTATTTTTAATTTTGTTATTCCCGATGTGCCAGCTTAACATTTTGTCCAACAGCGGATCCTGGTTGATATCCAGGTTTTTGATTACTTCGGGGCGGTTTGGCACCTCCAAAATTTCATTACGATTTGTAACCTGTGCAAATAAAACCTGACTGGCCATTAAGCTTAAAACAAATAATAAAAACCGCTTCATTATTCCCTTTATATTGTGGGGGCAAATATAAAATTAAAAAGCTTTAAAACGATAACATTTTTCAACCCTTCCTTGATTCAAATTCCTGTGGCGGCAATCAAAATACTATATGAAAGGATGTTGCAATTTTTGAACAAAAAAAATACCATCCCTAAAATCACTGTGATAAGATTGAATTAACATTACCTGAAAAATTAATCGTTATTATTTTAAAAATCCGAATCAAAATACTTTTTTATTGATATTTTCGAATTAGAAATTTAGGTTACCGGTTGTAAAACCGGCATTTAATAAGCAAAGCAAATGGGAAAACTTGTTGATGAATTTAATGCGTACAGGTCGAAAATGAACGAAAAAATCATGGCTTCGGACAACAAGGTGATGAAAAGGATTTACAGCCTCGACTCATTAACTTACCAGGAAGGAGCTTTAAGCACAAAAACAAAAGAGATGCTCGGGCTGGCAACTTCAATGGTGCTGCGGTGCGACGATTGCATAAAATACCATCTCGAAAAATGTTTCGAACAGGGTGTGACAACCGATGAAATTTTCGAATTGTTTGGCGTTGCCAACTTAGTTGGCGGTACCATTGTTATTCCGCATACCAGAAGGGCCGTTGAATATTGGGAAGAGCTTAACCGATAGTTTATGGAAGTAAGATTGGCAACTATAAATGATGTTGGATCAATCGTTGATTTTCAGTTAAAAATGGCAACTGAAACAGAAGGGATTGAATTGCATGAACCTACAGTTTTAAAAGGTGTTACCGCAGTGATAACCGACAATACTAAAGGTCAGTATTATGTAACCGAAATAAACAACAGAATTGTTGCATCGCTTTTAACCACGTTCGAATGGAGTGACTGGAGAAATGGGACTATACTCTGGATTCAGTCGGTTTATGTGCTTAATGAATATCGCAGAAAAGGAGTTTACCGGAATATGTATTCGCACATTAAACAATTGGTTCTAAACAACGAAAAATTAAATGGAATTCGTTTATATGCCGACAAATCGAACCTTTCGGCACATAAAACATATCAGAAACTTGGAATGAGCCCCGATCATTATGTAACTTTCGAGTGGCTTAAATAAAATCTGTTTGCAGTCGATTTGTGTTTGTATTAATTTGAAAAGAAGTATTGATTTGAGCGCTCATTTATATAAATTAATCCAGGAAGGCGAACATCAGCGGCAGGATTTTAAATACTGCATAAACGATTCGAAAAAGATGGCAAAATCGTTGGTGGCATTTGCCAATACCGATGGTGGCAGGTTACTGGTTGGCATTAAAGATAACGGGAAAATTGTCGGGATCAGAACCGATGAAGAATTTTATATGGTAGAGGCAGCCGCCAAAATTTACAGTAATCCTCCCGTCAGTTTTTCAACCCAGCAGTGGCAAATTGAAGGAAAAACTGTTTTGGAAATACAAATTGAGCCCAGCGCAACAAAACCCCACTTTGCAAAGGACGAAACCGGGAAATGGCTGGCTTATTTGCGGGTTGATGACGAAAATTATCTTGCAAGTAAAATCCAGATTAATGTCTGGAAGAGAAATAACAGCCCCGTTGGTATTCATTTTTCTTACTCAGAATACGAAAAAATTTTAATCGATTACCTGCAAATTAACCAATCGATCACAATTTCGAAGTTTATCCGGTTGGCCCATATTTCAAGAAACAAGGCAGAAGAAATATTAACCAACTTTATTATTATGGATGTTATTAAAATGACGGCTGAAAAAGACGGAACTATTTTCTCCCTGAATAAAACGTTGGTAGAAACTGTACTGAAAAAATTTAATAATGGGAATGGATTGAAACTTTGACTTTCTCAATTTGTTAAATATTGAACTAATTTTACAAAGCTTATTTTTACAATTACAAAATTAAAAAAACAGAATTATGCTACAAAAATTAAAACTTCTTACAATTTTTCTGGTATTTGGTATTACGGTTTTCGCTCAGGATCAATATCTTAAAGCAAAGTCGGAAGATGTTGAAAAAACCTATGTGGGCAAGGAATTTTATAAAGTAAAGGAATTTCCACAAATCGCCTATACCGGTAAACCCAAAAATATTATTCTTTTAATTGGCGATGGAATGGGAGTTTCGCAGGTTTTTGCCGGATTAACTGCCAACAAAGGCCGTCTGTTTATAGAAAACTTAAAATACATTGGTTTTTCAAAAACACAATCGGCCGACAATTATATTACCGACAGTGGAGCAGGCGGAACAGCGATTTCGTGCGGGGTGAAAACACTTAACGGCGCAATTGGAGTTGATGCACAGTTGGAACCTGTTAAAACTATCCTTGAAGAAGCTTCAGAAAATGGACTTGCCACCGGCCTGGTTTCTACATCGGCAATAACACACGCCACTCCTGCTTCGTTTATCGCACATCAGTCGAGCCGAGCTTCATACGAAGATATTGCCGCCGACTTTCTGAAAACCGATATTGACGTTTTTATTGGAGGTGGGCTCGATCATTTCACAAAAAGGGCCGATGGCCGCAACCTTGTTGATGAACTTCAAAAGAAAGGTTACCTGGTAGAAACAGAAATGAAAAAAATTAAAAAGGTGAAAGAAGGCAAACTGGCAGGATTAACTGCTGCCGTGCACAACGGACGAATGATCGAAAGGGGCGACATGCTGCCTGTTGCAACCGAAACTGCCATTGACATTTTGAGCAAATACAAGGAAGGATTTTTCCTGATGATCGAAGGCTCGCAAATTGACTGGGGCGGGCACGCCCAAAGCGCCATTTATGTTGTTGAAGAGATGCTCGATTTCGACCAGGCAATTGGCCAGGCGCTCGAATTTGCAGCAAAAGATAAAGAAACACTTGTAATTGTTACTTCCGACCACGAAACCGGGGGAATGGCTTTAACCGGTGGAAGTATTGAAAAAGGAATTGTGCAGGCAGCTTTTCCAACCGGCGACCACACTGCGACAATGGTCCCGGTTTTTGCTTATGGTCCGGGCGCCAGCGAATTTATTGGAATAATGGAAAATACCGATATATATGCTAAAATGAAAAAACTGCTGCTAAATAAATAACCGAACTGAATAAAAATGAAAGAAGCTTTGGAAGTTCTTGATCATGTCCGGTTAAATTTCTCCCCGGCAGGTTTGTTCGCCCTAAATGTCACCATTGCTTTTATTATGTTTGGCGTTGCCCTCGATATAAAAGTGCAACATTTTAAAGATTTACTGATGAACCCTAAATCGGTAATTATTGGTTTAGTCTCACAATTTCTATTATTGCCCTCAGTAACATTCCTTTTTATCATCCTGTTAAACCCAACTCCCACAGTAGCCCTTGGAATGATACTTATTGCAGCCTGTCCGGGCGGTAACATCTCCAACTTTATATCTGCCATGGCCAAAGGAAATGTGGCTTTATCGGTAAGCCTGACCGCCATTGCAACATTGGCAGCCACTTTTATGACTCCTCTGAATTTTGCCCTTTGGGGAAAACTATTTGTAAATTATTACAACAACTTGGCTGCCGGAACATATTTGGTTCCAATTGAAATAGATTTCGTACAAATGGTGCAAACAGTTGTTATTCTTTTGGGAATACCTGTTGCAGTTGGCCTGCTGGTTTCGCAGTACCTGCCAAAACTGACCGAAAAAATAAAAAAACCTATCCGCCAGCTTTCAATTGTAATTTTCATTGCATTTGTAATTGTTTTGCTTACCGCCAACTTCGCCCATTTTATGCATTTTGTTCACCTGGTATTTATTATCGTTTTGATACATAATGGGTTGGCGCTGGCATCAGGTTTTGGGGCAGCAACATTATTTAAATTGCCATATATCGACAGACGCACCATAACAATTGAAACCGGTATTCAAAACTCGGGGCTTGCACTGGTACTCATGTTCAACCCAAAAATATTTCCCCCCGAACTCGAACTGGGCGGTATGACCATTATTGCAGCGTGGTGGGGCATCTGGCATATCATCAGCGGTTTTGGGATTTCGTATTTGTGGACAAGAAAAAAAGTGCCACAACCTTCAGGAATAATTTAAATTTGCGCCATATATTAATTGCAAATTTGAATTTATGAGTTACGAAAAATGGTCGCTGGGTTACTGGCTTCTAAAGGAATATGTTCAATTTGCCGACTGGCTCATTTATAAAAAGGTAATTGTTACCGGATTGGAAAAGATTCCAAAAAACAAACCAATCATATTTGCCCCCAACCATCAAAACGCCTTGAGCGATCCAATGGCCATTTTACTAAACACCCAATATCAACCGGTTTGGCTGGCCCGTGCCGATATTTTTAAAAACAAAACTGCTGCTGCAATTCTGAAGTTTTTAAAAATAATGCCGGTTTACCGAATGCGCGACGGAAAGGAAAACCTGGCAAAAAACGATAAAATATTTTCTGACTCAGTAAAAGTTCTCGAAAACCATTTTGCACTTGGCCTTTTCCCGGAGGCTGCACATTCAGGAAAACGACAGATGCTTGTGCATAAAAAAGCTGTACCCCGTATCGTTTTTATGGCAGAAGAAAAAGCACATCAAAATCTTGATATTCAGATTATACCAACGGGAATTTACTACAGCCACTACTGGAAATTTAACCGCACGCTCATTGTTAATTTCGGCAATCCAATTCGGGGAAATGAATACCTTGATGAATTTAAACAAAACGAAAGCGCTGCAACTCTTTCGTTACGGCAAAGGATTTTAGACGAAATGCAATCGCTGGTTCTGGAAATAAAAAGCAGTA
>CAMTWS010000173.1:0-6057 GCA_947085485.1 uncultured Prolixibacteraceae bacterium | reverse complement strand
CTCCGAAAAGTCGGAAATTCAATAATTTTCATCTGTTTGACCCCTAACCCCAAAGGGGAACATCTGAAAATCATTGAATTAGGAAGTCCCCCCTTTGGGGGTTAGGGGGTCAAAGGACTTTTCGGAGCAGACTCAATATTACATTTTCAAGGTTTTGTACTTTTCCGATGTTACCGGCAAAAACAAAATTGAATTTTCCCGGATATTTGATATCCGGAATTAGTTTGTCTGAACCTGAAAGTTTTGCTGTTAATGACCATTGAGGTATAAAATTTATTGTCTTTTTTGGGCAGTATTTATTTATTATTGAAACAAATCCCGGACATGAAACAGCAATATTGTCACAGTTGGAATAAACCCATTTTACAAATTTTTCAAGCATTATGCGTGAAATTCCTTTTTTTGCCAAACCGTAGGCAAATACTGTATCGGGCCAAACATCCTGTGTCCAGATGGATGTTTCTTTTTTATACAATACTTTAATAAGAATCCCGATTGAAGAAAAAGTCAATGGCCCTGTTTGACAGATAAAAACAGAATCGAATTTATCTCCATTTTTTATTGCCCATGCAAAACCCAGGAACATGTTCCATAAATAATTCAGGATTTTTATCAGCTTATTATTTTTATAACCGGGAATAAACTGAACACGATATACAGGTAAATCACAGATATATTCCTTTTGAAAAATTTTATTGCGATAGCCAGGAAAGATTTTCCCTGCAGGATAGGATGGATTTCTGGTCAATACAGAAACTAAAAGGCCTTGTTTTCTCCATGAAAAAGCGAGGTCGTTAATTAAGAAATCTTCAGGGGCAAAAACTTCTGAAATAATAAGTACTTTTTTATTCCTGTCGCCCATTATTTTGACCAAACTACGCGGTTTACATAATCGGTGTAACTTAAAATTATCCTTACAACCTTATCTGAAACATTGGGCATCGAATAATCGGCAACAGGACGAAAGGTTCGATTATTTCCCCGTTTTTGATTTTCCAATAGAACCAATCCCTGCAATATTCTTTCCTGGTTCAACCCAACCATCATTACCGATGCTTCTTCCATTGCCTCAGGGCGCTCGTGGGCATCGCGGATATTTAAAGCGGGGAAATTCATGATTGATGATTCTTCGGATATGGTCCCACTATCGGATAAAACCGCGCAGGCATTTTTTTGCAGATGGTT
Organism: uncultured Prolixibacteraceae bacterium; assembly: GCA_947085485.1. Classification (GTDB taxonomy): domain Bacteria; phylum Bacteroidota; class Bacteroidia; order Bacteroidales; family Prolixibacteraceae; genus Draconibacterium. The sequence continues at coordinate 4,872 of CAMTWS010000173.1, read as the reverse complement.
ATAATCATTGAATCCCAGGGGTTTCATTAATTGAATTAGTGAATGGAATTCAATTCCTTTCTCATTTATCTTGTTCCGGGTGCGCGGATGAGTGGAAACAATTATTGGTAATTGGTATTTTCCTGCAATCAGGTTTAAGGTAGTTACCAGCTTATTAAAGTTGCCCGAATTGATGTTTTCTTCGCGGTGTGCCGAAACCACAAAATATTTTTCTTTTTCCAACGATAATCTGGTTAAAACATCGGAACCATCAATTTGCGACATGTTTGCAATTAATACCTCAAACATGGGGCTACCTGTTTTAATAATGCGGTCGGCAGGCAAGCCTTCGCGTAACAGGTATTCACGCGCAATATCGCTGTAAGTGAGGTTGATGTCGGAGATGTGATCAACAATTTTCCGGTTTGTTTCTTCCGGCACACGCTGGTCAAAACAACGGTTTCCTGCCTCCATGTGGAAAATCGGGATATGGCGTTTCTTTGCTGGGATTGCGCACAAACAACTGTTGGTATCGCCCAAAACCAGAAAAGCATCAGGTTGTTCTTTTTCCAGGACAGGATCGATGTTAATAATGATTTGTCCAATCGTGGTAGTGGCGTTACTTCCTGCGGCATTCAGAAAATAATCGGGTTTTCGTAATCCAAGGTCTTTGAAGAAAACTTCATTCAATTCGTAATCGTAGTTTTGGCCTGTATGAACCAGAATGTGTTCGATACTTGCAGTTTCGTCAAGTTTTTTGATCACTTCAGACAAACGAATAATCTCGGGGCGTGTGCCTACAACGGTAAGGACTTTTAATTTCTTCATAATAAATACGAATTGCACGAATTAGGACGAATTACGCAGATAAAAGGAATGATTTTAGATTTGAATTTTACGCACGCTCTGGATGTGGCGAATACTTGATTGGGAATGAATCAGCCGAAGTACTTCAATTCTTTCAGACTTAATCCGATAAATGATTAAATGAGATTCAAGGATGACATTTCTGTATATACGGCTTTTTGTTGGTAAATGTCTGCATTCGGGATACATCCAGTAACTTATTGAAAGTTCTGTAGCAATTTTATCAATAATTGATTCATACTTTCGGGCTTGGTTTTCCTCAAATACTTCTTTTCCGTAGGTATATATGTTATTCATATCAATAACATATTGCAAAGAAAATACTACGGGTTTTTCTTTAACTCCCTGCATTGATTTCGAATGATTTGTACTTCTTCAATCGTGTAGAAGGGGCCTTTTTCAGCTAAATGAATGCCAGCAACAAATTCATCATGTGTAAGATTAACTCCCGGGAGTGCCCAATTTTTTTCTACCTTTTCTTGTTTTGTTTTTTCTACCTTCATTGTTACAAAATATCTTCAAAGTTAATTTATTTACTTGAAGTAAATTGATTGGATACAAAATCTTTTCGCTGTTGCTTCCCCATCCTTTTGCAGTAACTATTATAAATCTGAGTTTATCCATTCAATCTGCGTCATCTGCGTGCAAATATGTTTATACTTTTTCGAAATACGTATCCGCATCATTCGCATCAAAGTGTTTAAATTCGGTTAATTTTTGTAACAAAACCGATACTTTAATTTGAGCAGTATGAAGGATAGGAACCGTGTCAATTATTGCATTATCCAGAGGCTCAGATTGCATGAACTCAATATGAGCGATGATTTCATTAACCAGCTCAGAAACATAAATTAATTTGATTTCACCATCAATTTCGATTTTAGGTTGTTCATTATGGGTTAATTGGTGACAGAATGTGGCTACTACTGAATTGAAATAAGGATTTCCAAATGGACCATAAACATTGGGGATTACCAAACCGGTAAATTTTGCATTATTTTTTCTTGCCCAATCTTCAAGCAATTGCCGGCCTTCTTTTTTTGATTTGCCATAAAGGTTTTCGCGCTCTTCCTGGGTACTTGATGAAAATAAAATATGTGGTTTGGAGTGGGTTTTTTCACATGCAACAATTAACTGATTCACTAATCCAATGTTGGTTTGATAAAGAATTTCAGGATCGTTATGGCGATTCATAGCTGCAAGATGAACAATTGCATCGCAGCCTTTCACAAACTCCTTTAGTTTGTTTTCAAAAGCGCCCAGAGGCCACGGAATTCCTTTTTGAACCAATTGATACAGCAGGTTTAAATTGCCTTTATTACCAGGTCCGTGGATCATGCAAGGCCGAAGGATATAATCCTGTATTCCTTCAAAAATAGATTCTTGAATTTCATGCGGCAATTGATTCCACCCTATTCGATGATTTGGTTGATGCTTTGAATTAATTCCTGATATTTAGCGATTTTGAGGCTTGACACTTTGCCAGTTCATTGGTTGACAACGGTTCATCATCGGCAACCTGGTAAATGCCCGGCTCAATATCTTTTTCAATCAATTGGTTGATGATAAAGGTTAGGTTGTCAATAGAGGTAAACGAACGTTTGTTTTCAAAAGCTCCCAATGGCCACGGTAATCCTTTTTGAACAATCTTGTATAGCAGATTAAGATTTCCTTTATTGCCCGATCCGTGAATCATACAAGGGCGAAGGATATACGTTTAATTTAGATATAATATTCTCCACATTTAGTGCAATACAAGCGAGCATCATCGATAATTATATTAATGTACACTCTAAAAGTATCGTTGCCACATTTTTCGCATACCTGTTTATTTTCAGGTTGCTCGTCTTTTTCAGTTGTTGATTTCCAATTCATTAGCTTGCAATTTTTGAACAACTAAAGTATTCCATGTGTCCTTAGTATTTCGGCCAAGTCAGCGTGTTTTTTTGAATATTCACGAAGTGTTCTTATCAGGTTACGGCTATTTTCTTCGGCTTTCGATGCCTGTACTAAGGCAGGTTGCATAGCGGTACGGCGATCCCAAATCATGTAACCGAGCATGAAAAGGAACAAACTAATTAAGATACCAAAGCCCCAGTAAAAAAGTGTTTTGATGTCATCTATCTGCTTTTGCTGGTACATAAATTGTTTATCAATATTTTCAAACTTCATCTCCATCTTAGCTTCAAGTGCACTTATTTTGGCATCGGTAAGGATGGCACGGTCGCGATCGGCAAGGGTATAAGGCACTATAACCTGCTGCTCCTGTGCAAATGCCGGAAGGCAATGCAGGGAGAGAATTAGCAAACTGACAAATACAAGTGGTTTCATATTTTATAATTTAAGTACGAAAATACGAAAATATTAGACCACTGATAACACTGATCCAACGGATATTCACTGATTTTTAAAATATTTTTATCAGTGTTTATCCGTACCATCCGTACCATCCGTGTTATCCGTGTTCCATTTTCAAATCTTTTACCTTAACTCCTCCGGCCTTTCGGGTAAATCTTTAAAAACCGAATAAACCAAATCGCTTTTTGGAGCAACAATTGCCCATGCAGTTAAGAATATAAGCATAAAATCTGTGTAAAAAGAAAGGTGTCTTTGATACCACAATTCCAATTCTCCTTTATAAGGCGAAATATGTTGGGCATAAAATTCACTTGTATCCATTGTAGTTTCTGATAACAAACGTTCCTCATCTCTAAAAATGATTGAACCAATGCCGGTTAAGCCCGGTTTTACATTGTAAATATTGTCCTGTACATGTTGCGGATAAGGTGTAAAAGTTTTATCAACCAGTGGTCGGGGACCTACAATGCTCATATCTCCTTTAAGAATATTCATCAATTGTGGAAGTTCATTGAGTTTTGTTTTGCGAAGAAATGCACCAAACGGTAAAACCCTGGGATCATTTCGGGTTGTATGCAATCCCCCTTTCAGTTTTTCACTGTTTTTTAACATGGTAGCATACTTCCAGATGTAAAAAGGTTTGTTTTTATATCCAATCCGTTTTTGAAAATAAAATACCTCATGTTCTCCGGTAAGAAGCAGAATAACGCAAGCAGGAACCCATATTGGAATTAAAATAATAAATGCCAAAAGCGATAATAAGAAATCTATCAGGCGTTTGAAAAAATGTTTGTACATGGTTGAGATTGTTAAAAGTGAGTTATTTGGTTGCTTCGTCATGCTGCATCGTACCTCAGCAGCATTCCTCGCAATGACTGTTCTTTATTGGAGTCAGGCTGGCCGGCAATTGCGTTTGTTGTGATCAATGAATTACTGCTTGCCGGCCGGGGTGATTAATTTGGAGCAGTCATTGCGAGGGAGGAACGACCGAAGCAATCTCTCTTTATCAACGGAGTTCATGATAAAGGTCTTTCCACTCAGGATTCATTTTTTCGATAAGATTTATTTTCTTTTGTCGCGAACCGCCTTTTAATTGTTTTTCTCGATGAATTGCATCTTCTATATTAAGAAATAATTTATAATAAACCAGCTTTGTAATGTTGTAACGACTTGTAAATGAGTTTTTAAAATATCCTGATTGATGTTGTCGCATTCTTTGTTCGAGATTACTTGTTACACCCACATATAGTACAGTGTTGTTTTTATTAGTTAAAATGTATGTATAACCTTCCTTAAACATTGACCTACATTTTCATGTCTAACCCCTTACCTGTTTCAATGTGTTCAAAATTGGGAAGATATTCTTTAAGAGCGTGCACAATTTCAGCTTTCGTCACTGTTTCCTTTTGAAATAGATTTTCAAGATTATTAAAAATGGTATTTATTTCCTGAATGCTTCTTTTTTTAGAGTTCTTTATAACTCCTAAATTAATAAAGGATTTATTATCAAGAATTTCGTTCTCAGTATAAAATTCTTCGAAAGATTTTTCACCTGAAGTATCTGATCCAAAAAAGAAAATTGGCCAGATCGGAAGAGCACACGTCTGAACTCCAGTCACTGGCCTCTGTATCTCGTATGCCGTCTTCTGCTTGAAAAGGGGGGGGGGG
>CAMTWS010000172.1:0-5511 GCA_947085485.1 uncultured Prolixibacteraceae bacterium | reverse complement strand
TGTCGATGGATGTAGATATGGGAAAACTGGCAGAAATCACCCACGGTTTTGTGGGCGCCGATCTGGAAGCTTTAGCCAGGGAAGCCGCCATGACTGCTTTGCGGAAAATACTCCCGCAAATAGATTTCGAGATGGCCGAAATACCTTACGAACTTTTGATGTCGCTCGAAGTGACCATGGATAATTTTCTTGATGCGATGAAAGAGGTGGAACCTTCGGCCATCAGGGAAGTATTTGTGGAGGTGCCCGATGTTAAATGGGACGATGTTGGCGGCCTTGATGAAATCAAAGAGGCTTTAATGGAAACGGTGGAATGGCCCTTGAAATATGCCGCCCTGTTTAAAAAAGCCGATACGAAACCACCCAAGGGAATTATCCTTCACGGAAAACCCGGCACCGGCAAAACCTACCTGGCAAAAGCGCTGGCAAGCGAAAGCGGCGTTAATTTTATCTCCGTAAAAGGTCCCCAGATTCTGAGCCGTTACATCGGGGAATCGGAAAAAGGGGTAAGGGAACTCTTCAGAATGGCAAAACAGGCATCGCCTTGCATCTTGTTTCTTGATGAAATAGACAGCCTTACCCCCAGGCGCAACAACGATAGTTCGGGCTCAGGCGTGATCGAGCGGGTGATCGGCCAGTTCCTTACCGAAATGGATGGCATTGAAGATCTTAAAGGAGTTATAGTACTCGCTGCGACCAATCGTATCGATTTAATTGACCCTGCTTTGCTAAGAAGTGGCAGGTTCGATCTGATATTTGAATTGCCGCTGCCAGATGTAAAAACAAGGGAAAAAATATTCGGCATTCATACCCGGAATAAACCACTTGGCAAAAAAGTAAGCCTGAATAAACTGGCTCTGAAAACAGAAAGCCTCACCGGATCAGATATCGAATTTATTTGCCGTAAAGCGGCCATGCTTGCTATTCGCGAATTGATTGATAAAAACAACGGAAAATCGAAGGAAGTTACCGGGGATATTTCCATTTTGGAAACCCATTTTGAAGAAGCAATACAATTAGTTTTAAAACAAAACGCAACAAAAAAATAAAACCCATAAATTGTTGATAGGTTGATAAGTTGAAGAGTTTAAAAAAAGGAAACATGAAATATTCATTTGAAAGTTTGGAAGTTTGGCAAAAGGGGATCGGCCCTTCAACCAATAAACCTATAAACCAATAAACCCAAAAGAAATGACAGCAACAGGAATATACATCTACGGGATCGTGCCGAATTTTTACGGTTCGGATATGTTTAGATCATTGGAAAATTCAGGGATCTATACCATGACATTTCAAAACATATCTGCCATCGTTTCCGACAGGGAAAATGTGCCCTTTGATTATTTAGACAGGGAAACTTTGGGCTATTTGCTGGTTAATCATCAGAAAACAATTGAAGATCTGATGGGGAAAGGGTTCAACATGCTGATACCGATGCGCCTCGGAACGATGGTGAACTCAAAGGAAGAGGTTTTTAAAATACTTGCAAACGGCCATGATTTGATTGTTGATACCCTAAACAAAATAGAACAACTGACAGAAATTGACCTTGCAGTAACCTGGGCTGATTTTTCCGGAACACTGAAAGATATCGCTAACCATCCAGACATCATTGCAATGAAAGATAACATCATGAAAAACATTGACAAGCTTTCACAAGATGACCAGATGAAAGTGGGGATGCTGGTTCAGGCAAAATTAAAAGAAAAAAACACAAAGGTAGAACTGGATATCCTGAATGCCTTGTCATCGTTCAGTATAGATATACAAAAACACGAGGTAATGAATGACCAGATGATAACCAATTCTGCTTTTCTCATAAACCGGAATAAAAAAGAAAAATTTGAACAGGTAATCGACCAGCTTGATGAAGAATACAAGGGGTTGTTGAACTTCAAATTGGTTGGTCCGCTACCGTGTTATAGTTTTTATACTATTGAAGTTAAAGAGCTGAATCGAGAGCATGTGGCACAGGCAAAAATAGAGCTTGGACTGAGAGAAGAAACTTCGGACGCTGAAATAAAAAAAGCATATCAGGAAAAAGCAAAAGAATTTCATCCCGATGCAAATCAGGGCAATGACAACAAAGAAAATTTCAATAGGATCAATAAAGCCTATCGCACCCTGCTTGATTATTCAACGGCAGTAAAGCAGTCATCGAAAGATGAATATATTTCACTGGTAAACGAAAAAATAATTGAAAATTTGATTTTGGTAAAAATAAAGGAATAATATGCAGCGCGACGGAAAATATATTTATTGCATCATTGCATCGGATTACGACATCAATCTGGGGCCGATAGGAATAGGCGGGCGCGGTGACCTGGTCACTACCATCGGTTTCGATGGCTTATGCATGGTGGTGAGCGACCATCCGCTCAGTCCCGCTCAAAGCGGGATGGTTAATCCTGAAAACATGCTGGCGCACCAAAAGGTGATCGAAGAGGTGATGAAGGAATTCAGAAGCGTACTTCCCATCAGGTTTGGCACCATCGCTGCTACGCCCGATGAAATACGGAACCTGCTCAACCGGCGATACAGTGAGTTTATGGAATTGTTGCAGCAGTTCGAAAACAAAGTTGAACTCAATGTGAGAGGAATCTGGAAAGATATGGGGTTGATATATAACGAGATAGACAAAGAACATTCTGAACTGCAAAAAATCAGGGCAGAAATCGAAAAACTGCATGACCAGAAAAAAAGAAATTCAAAAATTGATGAAGCCGGAGAACTTGTCGAAATTGCCCTCATTAAAAAGAAAGAAGTGGAGGCAGAAAAGATTATCGACGCTTTTGGCCGATCAGTATTTGAATTCAAACACAATAAAAACACAAAAGAAAATGTGTTTATCAACACAGCTTTTTTAGTAAACAGTGGCAGAGATATTGAATTCGACAATATTATGGCTGATCTGGGTGAAAAGTACAAGAACCGTAGCGACTTTGTTTATACCGCACCATTGCCGATCTTTAATTTCATCGACCTAAAAATATTTCCCGAAAAATGGGAATTGTAAAATAATTTGTGAATCGACAATAATGAGGAAAGAACTGGAAATACCGAAAGAAGGAAAATACATTTATGGGATCATCAGGCATGACGGCCCGTTAGACTATGGCCCGATTGGCATAGGAAACCGAGCAGACATAGTTTACGGGGTTAATTACAATGGTATCACTGCCATAGTCAGTAATTCGCCGATTATTCAATATGAAGTCCGCAAAGTAAATATGCTCACCCACCAAAAGGTACTTGAAGAGATAATGAAAAAATTCACAGTTCTGCCTGTTTGCTTTTCAACCATCTCTGAACACAACGATGATGCCGGGATACTGAGAATCCTTGAAAGGGATTATAAAAAATTCGACAACCTGCTCATCAAGATGGAAGGCAAGAAAGAACTGGGGCTCAAAATACTTGCCCACGAGACCCCGATCTATGAAAGTATCATTGAAAAAAATAATGTTATCAGGAAAATGCGGGAAAAACTGATAAACCTGCCTGCCAATAAAACCCATTACCAACGTATAAAAATCGGTGAAATGGTTGCCGAAGCGCTTAAAAAGGAGACGGAAAATTATAAAAACATTATCCTCGATATTATGAATCCGCTTGCTGATGATGTGAAAATAAACGACAACTATGGCGATATGATGATCCTCAATGCCGCCTTTCTTGTAAAAATCACATCTGAACCCGTGTTTGACAAAGCGGTGAACGATTGGTATGAAAAATATGGCAACTTTATGACCTTCAAATACGTGGGTACATTGCCACCTTATAATTTTGTTAATCTTAAAATTAATACGAAAGGAATTTAATATGTTTATAATCGATGATATACTGCTGGCGCCTATAAAAGGAATTGTTTTTTTAGCGGAAAAAATCAATGAGGTTATCGAGAAAGAAACGTCAGATGAAGGCACCATTAAAGAAAGGCTTATGGCACTGCAGTTAAAATTTGAGATGGATGAAATTGACGAAGAAGAATACGATAAAAGGGAAGATGAGTTGCTGAAACAACTGGAAAATGCCAGAGAAAAAAAACAAAATAAATAACAAACTTATAAACTTAAAAAAAGGAGGGAAAAATGAGCGCTTTTACATGCCCGAAATGCGGAAAAACAACAAGTGGAAGAGAAAAGTTTTGCATTGAATGTGGTCAGCCACTCAATATTACATGCCCGGAATGTGGCGAAGTATGGCGATTTATGTTCGAGTACAAATTTTGCCCCGGCTGCGGGCATAATATTACACCTATAAACAAGGAGGAAAACAATGAGCAACATTATTGAAGTAAAAAAAGCAGTGGTTAAGTTCCTGAAAGAGAACATTAACTGTTATGACGTAACGGTCATAAAAATTGAAAAAGCCAATGAAATCTGGAGTGCTGTGGCCGAGGTATATGAAGACGATTCATTCCTGAAATCGATGAACATGCCTCCAAAGCAGGCGCGGCTTTTTTATTCCGTCAGGATGGATGAAAACCTTGAAATTACATCCTTCGAACGGCTTAATTCCTTTAAAGGCAAAGGAATGGATAACACTGAAGAGTAATATCAGTGATAATAATTAGCGAATTCGTGTCATGATGAATGATCTGATATATGTTTATTGCATATCGCGCAGCCCATTCGGGCTCGTACCCAACATGGAGACCAAAGGCTTGAAATCTCTTATGTTCGATGATTTTTACGTTATCGTTAAATATGTTTCCGAAAGTGAATACTCCGAAGAAAACTTCAAAAAGAATTTATCAGATATTCAGTGGGTGGAATCCAACGCGCGGGAGCATATCAGGGTAATCAGCATGATAATGGAATATGGTACCGTGATCCCTTTTAAATTTGGTACGATCTATAATACTAAAGCCGGTTTGAAAAAATTCATCACGGATTATTCCGGTTCATTGATCGAAAATTTCCATCATATCGGGGGCAAGGAGGAATGGTCGGTTAAAATTTATTGCGATCGTAAAGAACTGTGAGAACAAATTGACGAATTGAGCGAGGAAGCAGCAGCACTGGAAAAACAGATCATGGCAAGTTCGCCTGGAAAAGCTTTTATCCTGTCAAGAAAAAAAACTGACCTGGTCGAAAATGAAATGGACAGGCTTTGTAATGTTTACGGACAGAAATATTACAATGACCTTAAAGATCTGAGCGAATCAACCAACATCAATAACCTGCTCCCAAAAGATTTTACAGAAAGACAAGACAATATGATCCTCAATGCTACCTTTCTTGTAGATAAAACCAATGTCGCTGAATTTACAAATACAATTAGCTTATTTGGGGAAAAGGATAGAAATTCTGGTTTTTTTATTGAAGCAAGTGGGCCCTGGCCACCTTTTAGTTTTATTTCTATTAAAGAAAAACAATAATGCACGATAATATAATCCACCGTTCAAAAGACCTGACTATCCTGGAGTTACTTGATAGGGTACTGAACAAAGGAGTCATCCTCACCGGAGATATTGTTATTACAGTAGCAGACATCGACCTGATATAC
>CAMTWS010000171.1:0-19761 GCA_947085485.1 uncultured Prolixibacteraceae bacterium | reverse complement strand
TCCTTAATTATCGTTTTGATGGTTAAGATAAATATTTCTAATAATATCGTCCCAGACATACAATGATTGTCCCAACTTTAGACAAGTTTAAATAATGGAAAAGCATATTTCATTTGTTTATCAGTTTAAAATGACCTACGCATTAATTATTAACCGGCAATCTCCAAATATCAACCTCTGTTAATCCATCTCCTTTTGGCAGCTTTTTTGGTTTCTTTCAAATATAAAAATTTTCTGTCACCTTTTCTTTATTTTGAAGCACCAATATCAAATAAATCAACCAAATAATTCCGTTTTATTGCTTAATTACAGATTATTTTTTCAGCCACATTCGTTCGATGTCTTCGAGCGACTTTCCTGTAGTTTCAGGAACAAACTTCCAGGTAATATACATGTATGGAATACACATCAATCCAAACAACCAGAAAACACCAGATGATGAAAGTGTTGTCATTAACCAGGGTGTTAGTTGCCCAATTAAGTAAGTTCCAATCCACAACGAAAAACCGGCAGCCGACATGGCCAGTCCACGCACCTTGGCCGGATACATTTCGGAAAGCAATACCCAGATGACCACACAAATGGAAATGGCGCAGTTAAAAATGTAAATCAGAATCAGGATCAGCAGGGTGACCGGAGGAATGACATTCGAGGTTTTGTTCAGGATGAAATAGAACCCGATGAGGACCAGCGAAACAATCATGCCTGAGACCCCATAATAAACCAGCTTTTTGCGCCCGATTTTATCTATCACCACCATGGCAAGTACAGTTGAACCAAAGTTGACCAATCCGACAATAACCTGATAGAACAATGAATCGCCTTCGGAAAGTCCGGTTTGCTGGAAAATGGATGGCCCGTAATAAAGTACGGCATTTACACCCATGAACTGTCCCAGAATAGCCAGGCTGACACCAATAAACAGAGCAATCCGGAAACCTGGCTGAAACAATATTTTCCAGTCAGATTTTTCTTCAGATTGAACCAGATTCTTCAGATCAGCAACTTGTTCATTTGCCTTTGCTGTACCGTAAATCCGTTTCAGGGTATTTAATGCCGAAGTTTCTTTTGACTTCAGAACCAGCCATCTCGGACTTTCAGGAATAAAGAATAAGGCAACAAAAAACAGCAGGGCGGCAACCGATTCGGCACCCAACATTCCACGCCATGTTTCTGTCACTATATATTTACCCCAGAAACCACCAACAGTTCCCATTTCCTTCATGTGAACGGCATGTTCGCCAATGGCATAATTGACCAGATAAGCTCCCACGAAACCAATGGTAATGGCCAATTGGTATAAGGACACCAACGTTCCGCGGTAGCGCGAGACTGAAATTTCGGAAATATACAGTGGCGATATAACAGAAGCAACACCGATGCCAACCCCGCCAACGATGCGGTACGACACCAGATCGGAGATATTCCCGGAAAACATACAGCCAATAGCAGAACTTGAAAAAAGGATTGCTGCAAACAAAAGTACCGGCTTTCTTCCAAAATAGTCACTCAGTTTTCCGGCGACAGCAACTCCCAGAATTGAGCCAACTAGGGCACAACCCACATACCAGCCTGTGCTGATATCATTTAAACTGAACTGTGCAGCTACGCTACCTATTGTTCCTGAAATTACAGCCGTATCGTATCCGAATAAAAATCCTCCGAGCGCAGCAACCGCAGCCAGAAAAATTACATACAACAGGTTTTCCTTATCTTTTTGAATAGCCATGAAGGGAGTTATTTGATGTTAAAATATTCTTTGTACCGGTTGTATAAATGGCCAGCCTGAAGATAGGATGATTGCGGACTCATAAAATGTGAAAACTCAAAGGTGATACCTTTATCGTATCCGGCACGCGCGGCAGCTTCCAGTTTCATGCGGAGTTTATCGAACTTAATGGGCAAAAACTTGATGGGCATATCGCGGTCGATGGTTTCGGCATTGGTCCAGCATTTCATGCCATATTTATCGGCCATTTTTTTGTTTACACTGAAGAAAGCGTCCAACTCATCATAATCAATGTGCCCATCCTGAAATGCAACAGCATCAACCACATCATGAATTCCCTCAAATATCTCGCTCCATTCGCGTTCGTGGTCCTGAACCGAAACCGCATTTTCTTTCGACAACGCGCTTCCTGCCGCCTGAACCGCTTTTTTGCCATCGATCCACGGCGAAATAAAGGTTGGCAAACCGCCTGAGACATCTTTACATTGTTTCCCCATGGCATGAAAAGCGCCAATCGCCCCTTTGGTCTGACGGCTTATCTCTCCGCTGATGTACCAACCCTGAAAGCTCTTGTATTTGCTTCCGTAGTTTTTCCAGATTTCGTCGATCACGTATTTGTTGTCTTCCACCTCCCAGCTTAAATCGCCGGTGTCCCAGTATTTCCCGGAGTCGTACAGGCCAAAAAAGAATTTCATTTTGTGCTTTTCGGCCAAACGCAGGTACATATCCACCAGATCGACAGATGGCATATAGCAGGCATGTTTTTTCATCAGGTATTCAGATGGATAGGTAATGAACTTGCGGTAACCTGAACGGATCATGATCACGGTGTCGATCCCGATGGCCTTCATGTAGGCAAAATCGGCATCCCATTCCTTTTCGCCCCAGTTCTGGTGAGGAATGTCGTGCGAAATTTCATCCAGAAAAGTACCTGTTATTTTCAGGCCCTGTGCTTTGGGCACAATCAGTTTAATATCAGGTAATATAATGGGAGAAACCTGTTCTGATTCAGCTGCAATACCGCTAAGTGGTACAGTCATTGCTGCAATCCCAGTCATGGATGCTTTTTTGAAAAAATCTCGCCGTGAGTTTTGCTCGTTTAACATGGTAGTTTTTTTATTGGTATAATATAATTTTGTTTAACAAACCAGAAATTGATTTAATAAAACAAATACCCTAATGCAAGTTATTCATTATAAGAGCAACAAGGCAATTATCTGGTTCCGTAAATATCAATAGTTTCTGCTGAAGTATTTTCTGGCTGAACAGTAATATCGAAATGCTTCTCACCTGGGCATCTCATATCAGTATATCTTTTATGGTGCATAGGTACTTTTATGGCTTCCGACTTGTAATAACGGTATAAAAACACCTCAAACCATTTTGCCCCTAAAATTTTTGTCGTTGTGGCCTGTACCGGTTTCCCTTCGTTTGAAACCTGATCGATCGCATTTACACGTTTGTATTGGGCTTTTATGGAATACTGATAACCAGCTGCATCAAAAATTTCTTCATAATTTTTCCCTGAGCCGAAAACGGTGAATTTCAATTTTCCTGATTCTATCATCAGGATGCTTATGATAATTGTATCGCCAGGATACCAGTAATATTTGCTTTCGGCAGGGGCATTTTTATATATTGCAGTTTGTCCCGACTTATGCCATGTTCGCCTTAAAAACGGACGAAAAGCTTTCCGTTCTGTGCTTACATTTCCATTGGCATCTTTAATAACTTCCCAGGTCATGCCAATATCAGTTTCCTGTCCGTCTGAATTTCCACCCAGATAAATGGAAGCATTATCGAGGTATTGGCCAAGTTTGTTTAGGTTTACACGTGTCGAATCGTAATTAAGGGTGGGCGGTAGTTTGACCTTACCTTCAATACCCAACCAGTTGTCTGTCGAAGAAACAGCTTTGCGATAATAAGCTCCATGAAAGCATGGGCTTGAAGCAACCGGACTTATTTCATCGAAAAACTTAGTATTAATCTGTTTTTCAAGGTTGTTATCAGTTGGTCCTGATTTTGTGTTTTCGCTTTTGCATGCAATGAGCAAAGTGGCTAAGACCAGAAAAATACTTGTATATTTTAATAAATTGACCATCAATGTAATTTTTTATTTTTTACGATATATGCTTTCAAATGTAGTGCTATCTGCGGCCATTTTAAAGCCATTTTCCACTTCTTTCCACAAGTTTTTGCGAATAATGTGAACGATATCGAAAACCATCAACCCATCAGACGCCTGGATATTCATAGCGATGGACCGCGATAATTGCGGACGGTTTTCATAAAACTGATCAACCAGAATTCCACCAAGGAATTGATGCCCATTCAAAATTCCTTTAATTTTTTCGCAGGATCCTTCCACGCAATACCAAGTGCCACGAGCTCCTTTGCTATCTGTCTCATTAATCACTATATTGTTGTTTGTAAGGTATTCTTCCATAGTAACATTGGTGTAGTAATTACCAGTGGTGTACAGATCGAGTAACTCTGCATAGCCAAAATTTTTGTATTCGGGAGTTGCCCAGTCGTAGTCTTTCGAAACATCGTATTGATTGCTTGCCCAGTTTACGCCCACTTCGAAATACGAAGGATACCATGCTCCAGTGTAGGTTCCGAACGAAATATCCAGATTTACCTGCTTCACCGTTTGACGTGCCAATGCCATGAAATCATAGATGTTTTTTGCCCTCCATTCAATCCATTTGTTAAAATGTTGTCCGCGTACATAATTGCTTTTCCCGTTGGAATCAGTTTTCCATTCGTAAATATCAGCAGGGAACGACACTATTTTTTCACCGAGGTATTCTTCAAATTTGGTTTTCGACAGTTCCGAAAAATCTGCCATAATCCCGTCGTAGCGCACCCTGTCGAGGATAAAACCATCGAGTTTTGGATATTTGGCCGTTACTTCTTTCAGCACATTCAGCATGTGTGCCTGAAAATCGGGATTGATCGGATTGATCATGGCCGAGTATTTTTTCTTTTGAGTCATGATTGACACAATGCCTTCATTGGGTGTATAGACCATACTTGCCCATTCTGGATTGGTGGTGTATGTTTGTCCGCGATCGAAAAAATTATGACCGCCAACAAACACATTCAACGATGCATGCACCTTCAATCCAAGCTTGTGTGCTTTGGTAATGAAATGACCCAGGTAATCGAAGTCTGGCCGCTCAAAACCATCCCATTCTTTCATCTGTGGAGCAAATTCACTTTTATAAAGTACTTCTCCGGTAATAGGGCGAATATCGACCACGGCATCGGTAAAGCCAATATTTTTTATCTTTTCAAGATAAAAGTCAATGGAGTCGGGATTACTGAAACGTTCGAAATTCGCTTCAGCATCGAACCACATCAATTTTGGTTTTATTTTTTCTGTCGGTTTCTTCGCATTCCGGCTACATGCAGAAACCAGGACGATCGTTAAGAGCAGAATATAAATAGTCAGATTTCTCATTTTAATGATATTTTGGATTTAAGCAGGTTTTTCCTGTTTTACTTATTTATTTTAAATTCAATGCGTTGTCAATTCCCTTTTTCACATATTCCCATTGATTCTTTTTCTTCAGGTGAATCATGTCAAAAAGAAAATAACCGTCGCATGCATTTATAGCGGCATCGACAGATTGTGTTATTGCCTGATTAATTACCGCATCGCTGCTTGTTGCCCATTCGCCGTTTCCAATATCGGGGCCTCCAATGACAAGGGCGTCACCTTTAATTTTATCAACTGCTTTTGAGCAGAATCCCTGAATGGTCCACTCGTTGGTGCCATAAACCCTGGTAGGTGAAGCATAAGCTCCAATCAATATCATATCCATCAGATCGGCATAGCCATAGTCTTTGTATTTGGCTGTAGCCCAGGCAGGATAAGCTGCCGCAGTATTGTAACGAGGGCTGGCCCAATTTACACCAACGCCGTAATAAGATGAATACCAAGCTCCTACATATACTCCAAACTTGATATCCTTATTTGTAGCTTTCACCCTGATGCGGGCTTTTTCCATAAAATCATGAATAACTTTCACTCTGAATTCGAGCCATTGTTTAAAATAAACAGGCATCGGCGAAGGAAGTGTGCCTGCAACAGTACCTGCTGTCATTACATCTTTGGGGAAATTTGATACGGAATACCCCAGGTATTCCTCGAATTTCTTTTTCGTGTAGCTTGAAAAATCACTATCCAGATCATCAAAGCGTGCCCGGTCCAGAATAATACCGTCCAGGTCCTTGTAAGCCGCTAAATCTTCGAGTAAATCAACTAAATAGTTTTGAACATCAATGTTAACCGGATTAAAAAACTTTGATCCGGAAGTATTTCGGTCGAGGGTATTCACCATACCAGATGTGGTTAATAATTGAGTGGCCCATTCTCGTTTTGAAGCATCTCTAAATAGCAAACCATCAGAACCTAAACTGGTTGTATTTCCTCCTGAAAACGTATTTACACCGGCATGTATTTTTAATCCCAGTCCATGACCGGCGTCAATAAAAGCCTGAAGATAATCCCAGGTTGCTGTGCGTTCAATTTTAGTGTACCCGCCAGGTAACCAAGCTCCCAGCCATTTCACCGGAGTGCCTTTAGCTGTCTTAAACAACACATCGCCAGATGTTGGCCGCACATCAACCACCACGTCAGTAAAACCTGCATTTTTGGCCAGCGTCAGATCACGGAGGATGTTTTCCTTACTGTCGGCAAAATCAGGGAAATTGGCTGCGGCATCGACCCAGATAAACCTTGGCTTTGCACTGTTGCTTACCGTATCATCATCCCATTCCCATTCCGGATTATCTTCATTTTTCCCGCTGCACGAAGCGAACACGGATATTGACGACAAACCAATCAGCAGGAGGTATATAAATTGACTGAGTTTTTTTAGCATAAATTATCAAGTTGAAAATAATACTGGTGCCTCCCTTTACAGAGACACCAGTATTCTATTGTTTTAACTATTCTACATATCAATGCAGTCGAACTGATAGCCGACTACATAACCATTGGTAAACATGAAATAGAGATATAAATAATATCCATCTTCAGAAACCCTTAACGCAACATCGCCTGTCCCGTTGCCATTAACAACTACCGGAGTAACTCCCTTGGCGCCATATTTATTTCTTTCGCATTCCCAAACAACCGATTTGCATGTTTTGGTTTCCAGATTGCCGGTAAAATTGTTGTCGTTGCTTACATCCATCAACCACACACCATCAGCAGCACCCCAGGTAAAGCTGTTCACCCAGTTTGTTGTTACATATTTTGCATTGTTGAATTCCAGATAGTCAACAGCATTCATGATGTAATTTGCGCTGATAGCATCCAGGCTCTTGCGTACGGTGTTGGTTACACCGTTCACCCATGCAAAGGTATTGTCAGAATAGGATGAAACAAAATAATCGCTGGTCAGATTCGTGCCGGATGTATAAACAACATCAGCATTTGTTGTCCAACCTTTTGCCAGACCGCTCATTGTAATGATTGCCGGAGTTTGTGAAGTCAACACACCACCCACGATAGTCCAACGGGCAATTTGTTGTCCGGCGGCCAGTATCGGAGCAGTAATGATTGCGTTACCATTTATACTTCCGTTTATTGATAGTTTACGCCCAATAGCCACAGCCCCATTCCATTCAATCAGTAATTGAGGAACATCGGTTAATGCAGCAAGTTTCCAAACTTTAAATGAACCTGCGTTGGGCGCCAGGTTACATACCAGAATATTTCCATCGGCATCGGCGGTACTGTAGAAGTTTGTAAGCGATCCTTTTATGGCTCCAAGATCAATTTCTCCAATTTTTTCCCCAGTTTTGGAATTGATGTATACACTGTTCGCATTTCTGGTGTTAAGAATTACATAGTCTTTCGTAACAGCAATTCCTCCGGTAAGATTGTCAACAGTAATACCCAGGTCTGCTTTCAACTTTTTGGCAAACATTAGTTTCGCACTTCCATTTCTGATTCCGTACAATAACTTTTTAGGCACTTCTTTCTTAACGGTATAAACACTTTTTGTTACCCCATCATGGGCTGTAACTGTTAGTTTTACATCGCTGTTGTAATCTAATGCCGTGGTTGTTGGATTGGGAGAGATGCTTGCATGATATGACATGGTAACTTCGGCCAGTGCGGGAGCTATATTTCCAATTGCAATCAATGAGATTGTTTTTGTTGTTTCATTGATAACACCGCTCATACCTAAGGATGGTATTTTAAAATCAGTCAACAGACATTCAGTACTTTTACGAATTACTCCCTTTACTTTATATTTTTTTTGCGCTTTTATCTGGTCAGTCAGGGTAATTACATTCTCCTTTGTCAAATCCAGATATAAAAGGGCAGGATTAACCGTAACATTATCGTCCAGATTTGCAGTTACACGCATTTTTGTCAATTGCAATTCAGTGACCTGATTGTTGCTGCTTTCAGGGAAAAAGTATGGCACCGGAATGATTATCTCATCACTGCCGGGAGTAATAAATCCCTGAAAATTTCCTGTACCATCTGCAAATGTTGCAGTAATACTATTAATACCATCTCTTGATGCAGATGGCAGTAATTCGTCGGGTTGATAACAGCTGCTCATAAAAGTGAATAAAAGCAGTAAACTCGCTATAACTATATTATTTTTCATAATTAAATTATTTATTTCCATTCATCATATTGCTTAACGGCAGAATTGTTTGCAAGTTCACTGTAAGGAATCGGAAATACATAGGTCTTTTCCAAAAACTTACGGTTCTGCAAATCACAGTCAACATACTCGTAGAGATAGCCAGCGGCATCTTTCGATATTTTCATCCCATGCACACGATAACCATTGTATTCGGTATGAGCAAGTTTCCATCTGCGCATGTCCCAGTATAAGTGGCCTTCGAATGATAATTCGATTTTGCGTTCCTGCCTGATAGCTGAAAAAAGTGCGTCTCCTGAAAGACCGCTTTTAGCAGGCAATGCAACACCCGGACGAGCACGAACAGCATTCAAGTCGGTTAATGCTGCCCCGCTGTTATTTAAGCGATAATTTGCTTCGGCCCGGTTCAGGTAAACTTCGGCCAAACGAATTTCAACCCAGGTCGGTGTGCTTAAATAAGTCACCAGGTCGGTATGTTTTTCGTCCCTGAATTTCCGCAAATAATAACCGGTGGTTGTTCTTCCTTTTGCATAGGTATCATCACGATATCCCATATACTTTCCATTTGTTCCGTCAACACTGTTTTCCATGGTTTTGCCTTGCCATGTTGATCCGTTATAAATAACGGTTGCATGGAACCTGGGCTCCAAATCTTCATACGGAGGCCTTGTGGTTGTTCCACCAGCTACATGCCATAAACTCCAATTAATTTTAGTCCCGTCTTTTTTCTCATACGATTCAACAATTTCCTGGGTTGGAGTTCCGCTACCACCTTGGTTTTCGATCTCGCCAAAAGTTGCATAGTCCTTATCAAATGTATGATTTGGGCCGGTTATCAGATAGTTATATTCCAGGATAGACTCCGAATTGCCCCCTTTCCATGCATCTTTGTAGTTATCGGTTAACGCATATTTGTTCAAAGCAAAAACTGCATCAGCAGCATTTTTTGCAGACAGCCATCTTCCGGCGTAAAGCATTGCCCTTGACTTAAATGCATAGGCTGCACCTTTGGTCACTCTTCCTTTATTTACACCTGTCCATTCTGCGGGTAAAGCAGAAGCCGCAAAATCAAGATCTTCTTCTATAAGATTCCAGGTTTCTTCAGCCGAAGAACGTGCTTTGTCTTTCTGCAGGTTCATATCGGTATAAAGAATCACACCACCATGACGTTTGGCTAACTGAAAATACAGGAATGCACGAAAGAACCGGGCCTGTCCTTCAAAAAGTTTATTCTTTTCTTCATCCAGTTTTGAATACGCTTTCAGTCCAACCAGGAATTCGTTTACCCTGCGAATACGTTCGTATGTAACACCCCAGGTATTCAATAAATTTCCTGTCGGTGACATGGTTTCAGGAGTAAACACATAGTTATTGGCATCTCCGGCTTTACTGCCGGGCACATACGAACCGTATTTTAATGTTTCGGTCAGGCCTTCGGTTAAATTCCCGCTGAACTGCGAAGTGCCAAAGTTGCCATAGCGGTCAATATACGGATAGAATGCATTGATGTACAAGGTGACATTTGCTTCGCTCACCCATACCAGTTTATCAGAGATCCGGTCTGTTGGTGTGGTGTCAAGTAATTGATCACAACCAAACAAACTCGCAACACTGAGCAGGAGGACTAATCTAAAAATTTTGTTCTTCATAGTACGAAATGTTTATTCATTTAAAATGTCAAATTTATACCCATCGAAATAACTCTTTGCTGTGGGTAGTAACCATTGGATACTCCAGGTTGCTCAGGGTCGATATTGTATTTCGACAACTGACTAAATGTCAGAAGATTTTGACCTTCAGCATAGATTCTCAAATTGTCCATCCCTACAGTTCTGATCCACTGTTTGGGAACTGAATAGCCGATTTGCATGCTTTTTACGCGAAGGTAATCACCGTTGCGATACCAGTAAGTGGATGAGTATCCATTGTTCGTGCTCGCAGTAACCAGGGCTAAGCGGGGAAATTCTGCCTCGGTGTTGTCTTCGCGCCATGAATTTTCCACGAGGTATTTTGGTGAGTTTCCACCATGATAGAATGGTTTGGTCATCGAGGTATTGTCCATAATACCGCCGCTGTAAACCCCTGTCAGGGCCACATGGCGACCCACAGCGCCCTGTAGCATAACGGCGATATCAATCCCTTTCCAGTCGCCGCTGAATGAAAAACCTCCGACAAATTTCGGGTAGGCCGATTTTCCGATGTATCCGCGATCTTGCTCGTACGAAATTTTACCATCACCGTTTCTATCCAGGTATTTTATATCACCAACACGGACAGGTTTACCCACAATCAAAGCTGAATTGTCGATTTCTTCCTGGCTTTGGAATAGTCCCTGATCAATAAAACCAACCTGAGCACCAACTTCTTTGCCTGTAAGTTTCAGCCAATCAGGGGTATTTGGCGAGTCTCCGTATCTTAGCCAACGACGTATCGTATAAGTTCCGTTAAACCCAATTTTATATGAGAATCCTCCGATTTTGTCGCGATGGCTTAAAGCGATTTCAAAACCTTTATGATCTTGTTTGTTCTTATTTTCGTATCCATAAACATATCCACCGTATGAATCAGGATAAGTGGCATCGGCAGAACTAAGCATATCAAAAATATATTTATAGAATACATCATATTCAACGCCCAGTTTTCCATCCAATAAGCTTGCATCAAAACCTAAATTATACTGAAGTGATTTTGCCCAGGTAAGATTCGTATTGGCCGGCCTTGAAGTTATCAGGCCACTAACTGCTTTTCCCCCGATAACAGTTGTTTTTCCCATCAACGACAGTGTATTCAAATAATAATAGGGCGAAATTTCGGTGGTTCCTGTCAACCCGATACTTCCTCTTAATTTCAGGTTGTCAACAGAACTAAAAGCATTGCGAAACCAGTCTTCTTCTGAAATTCTCCAGCCAACAGAAGCTGCCGGAAATGGGCTCCATCGTTTACCTTTTACCATTCCTCCAAATACATAACTGCCATCATAACGCAACGACAATTCGGTCAAATACTTATTGTCGTAACCATAACTTGCACGGCCCAGGAAACCAGCCTGACGCTGTTCATAGCTGCCTCCTGAAACCCGTGTTTTATCAGCAAGAGTGGCATAATCCAATTCATCCAGCTCTAATATATCAAATCCAAAACCGTGTGCAGCAAAGCTATTGCCTTCGTTTTTAATCGTTTCCATCAATGCCAGAGCAGATATAGAATGCAGTCCAAATTTATTTTCATATTTGATGCTCGAGTTTGTAGTTAAATGCATGTAGTGCGACAATCCTTCAACCAAACTTGTGCTTGTTCCTCTTGCATCATGAGTGTAAGCATAATTTATATTACCAGTAGTTGTTGTAGGAGCAGTAGCAACATTGGTGTAGTAGGGAGTTGAAAACGCCTTGGAAGTTTGATATGAAATATCGTACCCTGTCAAAAACTTAACACTTAATCCTTTCACAAATGGCACACTGTAATTCAGCGCCATGTTAGTCTGAACAACATTTGTTTTCACATTTCTGTATCCCGTTAGGCCGGAGGCAGCAAGCGGGTTTACATACGAACTTGAAGTCCGGGTGGATACAGGTACTCCGTTATATTCCTGAGGGACATAGGGATGAGCCCGCATAGCCTGTTGCGGAATGTTGTTCCAGTCACCCGGAGAAGCCGAATAACCGGGACGTTTCCGGTCTTCAATCCGACCTGAGATATCAAATGTCAGGTTTAAATTATTGGCGATTACCGCATCGATATTCGAACGCAGGTTTATCCTGTCATAATCAAAACCTTTAACATTTCCTTCCTGATTATATTTACCTAATGAAACAAAGTATTTTATCTTCTCCGTACCTCCGGTTGCATTCATATTGTAGTTCGTGGTCTTTCCAACGCCAAAGGTTTCTTTATACCAATTGGTATTTCCCCAACCATCGGTGTCATCTCCGTTAAGCATCTTCTCAACATGAGTTGAAGAAAAAACAGGAGCATCCCCGTCCATTTCACGGGCTTTGTTATACCAATATGCATAACCGGGCCCATCAAGCATTTCCATCATTAGCGCGTTGGTGCTTATGCCGTATCCACCTGTAAATGATATTTTTGAAGGGGCAACTAATCCTCTCTTGGTTGTAACAATAATAACAGAGTTGGCATCCAAGCCATACACCGAAGCAGAAGAAGCATCTTTAAGTACAGAAATAGACGCAATTTCATTTGGGTCGATTTCGGAAATGTTTCGTGCAATCCCATCTACAATATACTTTGCACCTGTTCCGCGCACAATAATGCTGGCTCCGTCAGCACCTGGTTGTCCTGATTGCTGCAAGGCAACAACTCCCGAAACCAAACCGCCCAGCATATTATTGATATTTCCCACAGGAGCTTTCAAAAGTTCTTTTCCCGAGATTTGGGAAACCGCACCTGTTACATTTTGTCGTTTCTGGGTTCCGTAACCAACGACAACGACTTCGTCGATTCCAACGTTTTCCACGCCAAGGATGGCATTGATCACAGATTTTCCGTTAACCGGAATTTCCTGTGACTTCATACCGATAAAAGAGAATACCAACGAAGCTCTTTCAGGAATATCCGAAAGAGAAAAATTACCGTTGGTATCGGTAATTGTGCCGATGGCGGCATCCTTTACAGAAACCGAAGCACCAGGAAGTGAAGCCCCCGATGAGTCGGTTACTTTACCCTTGACATTAATTTGCCCGGTTGCATTCTGGGCTCCAACCAAAATGCTGACAAAAAACAGTATGATCCATACCGTTCGCTGAAGCATAAAGTGACAGTCATTCAACTTTTTTTTCATAGATATAATTTTTAAATTAGAAAATAGATAAAATCTGAATTATGTTTGTTTTAATAACCTTCATTCTGATAGCCGACATCCGGCTTTAAACCTTCCCTCTGTTTTTAGATTAATTCCATCCCGAATTTTGTACAATGTTTTTGTTTTTGTCAATCTCTCCCTGAGGAATTGGCCATAGTTTATATTTTTCGTTTGTATTTACCCTGGCCTGGTTACGTGTTTTCAAACGTTTGGCTACACTGGCTGTATAATCAGGTACATTATCGTTATCAAACACAGGAGTTACAGCAGGATCGGCCGGATTAAGTGAAACGCCTACTACAGGTCCGGTCATTGCTTTACTGTAAATGTCCCATCTGCGCAAATCGAATAGGCGTAAGCCCTCGGCTGCAAATTCAACTGCTCTTTCCCTGCGGATTAACTGGCGCATTGCGGCCTGTGTGCCTGCTATAATTGCCGGCTGGCCAGCCCTTGCTCTCACCAGATTAATAGCTTCAACCACTGAGGCATCAATCTCATTCATTTCAATTTTTGCTTCGGCATAGGTCAATAAAACATCGGCATAGCGCATCAATATATAACCTGTTTTGCTTTCCCATGAGAATTGATCAGGATCAACATATTTTCTCCACACATAACCTACACCGCCACCTGAACCGGTAGCACCGGCCCACCAAGGCGAGATTTTGTAATCAATCCAGTCAATATTTCCTGTAATGCTGGCAAAGACACCCGTATTCCAGTTAAATTTATATCTGATATTACTATAAATATTGAATATTGTTTTTTCTCTGGGGTTAACATAAGGCAAAGACGGCGTTTTTGCGGTATTGTGCAACATGGTATCGCCCTGCATATAGATGGACCATTTCAGACGATTGTCACGATTCATTGATGGAGCAGCCGGATTATAAACTGTCGAGGCATCAATCCGCAAGCCGTCTTTCCCTTCGAACATATCCACCAATGCCTGGGTTGGGAAGTGCGAACTCTGCGAAGTGCCTACCTGACGGGGAATCGTAACTACAGTCAGCCAGTTTTGAGGATTCAATACATCAGTAGGATAGGCCTGAACAAACATGATTTCTTTATTCACATTGTTTTTCTGGCCGTTCAGGATGAACAGATCAGTGTATTTTGGGTTAAGGCCATACTGCTTTGAATCTACAACAGCCTTGGCAGCGGCTGCAGCAACCTGATAGTTTTTAGCCATAAGGGCAATTTTTGCCTTAAGTCCAAGAGCAACTCCTTTGTTAACCCTTCCATACTTAATAATCGGTGCGGCATTGGCAGCATCAAATAAAGTAGCAGCTTCATCCAAATCTTTAAGTAAGCCGGCAATTACAGTAGCCGATGGAGTTCTTGGCATGGTTTCGTATTCATCAGGTTGAAGTGGTTTGGTAAAATAAATGGGATCGCCAAACCAGCCCATGATATGATAATAGGCCCAAGCCCTTAATACCAGAGCTTCAGCACGAATTCTGCTATAACCGGCGACTGAGACATTCTTTTCCCCTTTTTGCATACCTTCAAGCAACAGATTTGAGTTTGCTACTAATCTGTATGCCTGATCCCATGCCATTGTTGTAAGTGAATTATTGATCAGGAATGGCCCGCCATCACCGGCCGCAATCAGATCTTCTGAAGTACCAGTCCGTCTAAGAGCAATGTCAGTAGTTGCTTCGATAGCCCATAAAAGAGGTAAGTAGTTTGGGAAAACCCAGAAAGAAGCAGTATAAACCCCATTAAGGCCCAGTTCCATTTCAGCTTCTGTCTGATAGAATGTTTCGGAAGAAATACTGTCAAGCGGCAGTCTGTCCAGAAATTTCTCGCACCCGCTGAATATGATCAATGCGGCGAAAACGGAAAGAAATATTAATTTTTTCATATTATACGTTTTTGAATTTTAGAAAATAACACTTAAACCGGCAGTATATGTTTTCATTAGCGGATAGAATTGTGCGTTTGCATTATTTATTTCAGGATCGAATCCTTTCCAGGCTTTTGTAAGGGTAAGCAGGTTTTGTCCGCTTACATAAATTCTAACGCCACTGAGGCCAACCGATCTGAACCATGTGTCTGGCATATTGTAGCCCAGATTGACGTTTTTGATTCTGAAATATGAAGCACTTTTAATCCAGTGGGTTGAAGGTACAAAGTTGTTACCTCCTGATCCTGCAGGTAATAATCGGGGAAATGCTGCATCCGGATTGCTTTCAGTCCAATAGTCCTTATGAATTTTAAGTAATGAAGCTGCAAAGTCGTTGCTTTGAAACGGAACAGCACCGGTTCCGCTCAAATAGTTGTTGCGTTTACCTACTCCCTGTCCGAAAAGGTTGAGGTCGAAGTTTTTATAGCTCAGGTTTAAGTTAAGGCTGTATTCATATCTTGGAAAAGAATTTCCGATGATGGTTCGGTCGTTTGAGTCAACTTTTCCATCCGGAGTTCCATCCGGTCCGCTGATATCGGAATACTTTATATCGCCCGGTTTTGGGCCAACGTTTGGAGCATCGTTCCATCGTACACCGAATTGTACAGGTGAATTCAGAATATCATCTTTGTCCTTGAAATAGCCCAGTGATTTGTAACCGTAATACGACCACAATGCTCCGCCTTCGTAGGTACGTACCGAACCTCCATCAAGATAAGGCAAACCAGAGATAGATGTTACTTCATTAACTACATCCGAAAGCATTCCTGTAACGTCGACTTTCAGCTTGTTTATGTTGGTTTTATAGTTCAGGCTGAATTCCCATCCCCTGTTCTCCATAGCTCCGGCATTAATAAATGGAGCTGATAACCCAATGTAACTTGGAATTGGCCGGCGAAGCAGCATGTCTTCTAGTATCCTCACGTAATAGTCAAAAGTTACATTAATCTTTTTGGCGAAATTCAGGTCGATACCAATATTGGCCTGTTTTGAACTCTCCCAGGAGATATAGGGGTTCGGCGCTTCAGTTAACTGATAACCGAGTGTGGTAATATTATCGATGTATGTATAACAGACGGTGTAATTTACTGCAAACGGATATGCTTCGGGTAACGATTGGTTACCAAGAATACCCAATGAGCCTCGTAACTTACCGAAAGAGATAATGTTTTCAAGCCCTTTGAAGAAATTTTCGTTAGTGAATACCCACCCGGCTGATGCAGAAGGGAAGAAACCCCATTGAAGGTCCAAAGCCTGTGAGAATCTGGATGATCCATCGTAACGGCCATTCAATTCGAGTAAATACTTGTCCTTGTAGTTGTAGTTGATTCTTGAATAGAAACCTGCAAGGGCAGTTTCATAACCGCTTCCTGCGTTGTTAAAATTGGCAGCACCAAGATTCAGGTAGGGCTGATTTGGATTGAGAAAATCTGTTCTTGAAGCTGAAATTCCTTCGTGGGTAAATTCTTCGGTTTGTGCTCCTGCCAAAACTTTGAAGTTGTGGTCGTTTATTTTGTGTGTGAAGGTAGCCTGAGCCAGATAAGTAGTTCTGACATTGGTTGAATAGGTTTCGCTCAAAGAGCTTGTTGCCGGCCACTCACCTACTTTATCGTAACTCTGGGTACTCACATTCGGGATGTAAATACCAACTCTTTTCGTGAATGATTTTCCGTGAGGGATCCATTGTTCGCGAGCCCAGAAGGCTTCTATTTCAAGGCTTTCCACTGGTTTGTAGTTGAATGAAGCCTTGGTGAGCAGGCTGCTTACTTTTGAGTAGGAGGTACCTGCAGCTTCAGCCATTGCCAATGGGTTCCGGAGGTTGGTCTGACCGGCTGTTCCGTACATTCCCGGACCATATTTTCCACCACCAACCGCAGGCAAACCAATGGCCTGACGGATAATAAATTCGGGAGAACCAGTTGCCGGAGTAATGGTGTTGTTTGAATTGTAGTTTATCACTCCGCTGAGGGTCAGGTTCTTGCGAATTTTGAAATCCGGATTTAACCTCAGGTCGTAACGATCGTAGCTGTTGTTTGGCATTAAACCTTGTTGGTTCATGTACGTAAGTGAGGCAAAAATATTGGCCTTATCACTTCCTGAAGTCAGGCTTACATTGTGATTGTTCATGATGCCATTGTTGGTAAGCACCAAGTCAAGCCAATCGGTATCAATCACATCCAGGTTGTTTGGAGCAGTGGTTTTATACTTGTCAATCAAAGACTGGGAATACAAGGTTGCAGAAGGATTACCTGTCCGGTTTTGTTCGGCTATATTACTCAGTTCCATGTGATCGATGGCTGAAGTCCGCTCTGGTATTGCTGTGGCCACTTGTTTGGTTACGAATGCGTTGTAGCTCATTTTAATGCCTTTGTCCTTTGCCCTTTTGGTTTGAACAAGAATAACACCATTGGCAGCCCTCGATCCGTAGATGGAGGTTGATGCAGCATCTTTCAGGATAGAAATACTTTCGATTGAATTCGGATCGAGATTGTCGAGACTTGAAACCACTCCGTCAACCATGATCAGCGGGCTTTGTCCAGCGTAAATTGAACTTAACCCGCGGATACGGATAGAGGCGCCGTCGCCACCTGGCCTACCGGATTGTTGCTGTACGGTAACACCGGTTGCCAAACCCTGAAGAAGATTACTGGCGCGCGCAACCTGACGTTTGGTAAGATCTTCGGTTTTCAAGGTTGTTACCGAACCTGTAAGATTTGCTTTCTTCTGGGTACCGTAACCTACAATCACCACGTCGTCGATTGTTTTCGCATCTTCAACCAGTGTAATATTGATGGTAGTCTGTTTTCCAACAGTAACCCTTTGGGTAACATATCCCATAAATGAATACAGCAGAACAGCATCGCTTTTCGGAACCTGAATCGAATAAGCACCTTGTCCATCGGTTATTGTTCCGGTAGTTGTACCTTCAACGAGAACATTTGCTCCCGGAAGTCCGGCTCCCTGATAGTCAGTAACTTTACCCTTAACATTAATTTGCCCGATGGCATTCTGGGCTCCAACCAAAATGCTGACAAAAAACAGTATGGTCCATACCGTTCGCTGAAGCATAAAGTGACAGTCATTCAATTTTTTTTTCATAAATGTGATTTTTAAATTAGAAAATAGGTAAGATCTGATATTATGTATGTTTTTCTCATTTGCATTCATTCTGTTTGCAACTGTAAGCATCAAAGCTGCAGCGGATTTTATTCAAGCATTTTCCAGATTTCATACAAACCTCTGGGTATATGGAAGCATCCTTTCCATTTTCCTCCCTTCAGTTCAAGAAGAGGTTGTCCTTCCCTGTTGAGGTAGCCGAACCATTCCGGATATTCCGGATCTTTAAAGTGGTTCCAGGTGTATTCGTGGATGGTTTCGAACCAGTTTTTGCAGGCTTCATTTCCGGTAAGGCGATAGCCTTTGGCCATTGAGATCAGGGTTTCGATATGAACCCACCAAAGTTTTTGATCCCACTCCAGTTGTTGCGGCGGATAACCTTTCAAATCAAGGAAATAAAAAATCCCGCCATATTTTTCATCCCATCCTTTTTCAATGGTTCGAAGTAATATTTCCACGCTTTTTTCGATTAGTGGATGATTATTAAAACGAACTGCCAAATCCATCATAAACCACATGGCTTCATTGGCGTGTCCAGGGTTTAACAATCTTCCCTCAAATGAATCCGAAAAACTGCCATCCGGATTTACATTTTCTAAAATCAGGCCCGAGTTTTTATCATAAAATACTTCCATTACCTCTTTTACAAGCAATTCAGCCATTTCATCAACCCTTGCTGCACCTATCAATTCTTCCATTATCAGTGATAAGTTCGACAATATCATTGGCAACGAAAAATTTTTAAGTGGCCTGGTTCCGGGAACCAACTTGTTGTAAACACCTTTGGGATTGTTTTGGCGTTTCAGGATGTTTGAAAAAGTGTTTAAGGCTATTTGTTTGAACTCTTCAGCGGCTGTAGCTTTGTAAAGTTCGCTGAAAGCCATTGCTGCAAAACAATCGGAAAAAATATTGTACGGCTGAACAAGCGGTTTTCCAACCCGGGTTAGCGAGAAATACCAGTTTCCCTGGCTGTCAGTTCCGTATTTCTTCAGAAATTCTGCACCATGCAAAGCCATTTCAAGCCATTCCTGTTTTTTCTCAACTCTGTTGTACAACATCGAAAAAAGCCACACTTCGCGCCCCTGTAACCATAAAAATTTATCGGTATCGAATACTTCGCCTTTTCGGGTCAAACAGGTAAAATATCCTCCAAATTCCTCATCTTTTGAACGGTTTAACCAAAACGGCACAACAGAATCGAGTAATTCGGTTTTGTACAAATCGGCATATTTTGTTAATTCATTCATTTCAGTTCTGATGTAAAGTTTCTGTAAACTGGTCTTTTAACTCTGTATAATTTCCATCGAAACCGATGGACTTTGTTTCAAAAGGCCGCAACAGGGAATCAACAATCATTGCAAGTTCTCTCCTTGTTAATATGTGATTTGGATTAAATTCCGTCCCTGCGATACTGTTCCATATTTCTTTCAGTTGATTGTTAAATTCATTACCGGAAACAGCCGAAATCAGTTCACCAGCTTTCTGTACCGTTAACAAAGAATTTTGAGGAATAACGTTCACATTTTTGCTGAAAGCGTTTAAT
>CAMTWS010000170.1:0-19728 GCA_947085485.1 uncultured Prolixibacteraceae bacterium | reverse complement strand
CTTGAAATACATGGCCGCAATTTAATACGCAATATGCTGATAACCAATACCCCCCTGAGGACTACAAATGAAATAAACAAATTACAAATATTGAATATCAGATAGTTATAAAATCGAAAACTGGAAAACGGCCTCTTTTTGACTGAAAAAACTTGATTTTATGCTGATTTTTCCCTCATTTTATTGAAAGGGCTGCAAGTTGGGTTAACTAAAATGTGGGTTTTTAGCTGCAATGTGGGTTAAAAATCGTGTCATTGCGAGGGAGGTTGAGGCACGCAACCTCGCGAAGCAAACCTTTCACGAATCTCGCCAAGTAAGAGTTCTTTTTTGACATATCGGAATTGGTCCGGAAATTTAAAATTGGCAATTCTTGTCAACTTGCCATTTTCCCCTTCATCAGCATATCCACCGCTTCCTTGAGCGAACCGGCGCGGGTTACTTTTCCGGTATTTACAAAGTAAATTACATCGGCATTGGCAATGGTATTCAGCCGGTGTGCAATAATGACTTTTGTTGTTGATGCCGGTAATTTTTGTAAAATATCATCCAGCAGTTTTTCTGTCACCGTGTCGATATTGGCCGTTGCCTCATCGAGAATTAACATATCGGGTTTTCGCAACACGGCACGCATAAAAGCAATCAGTTGTTTCTGTCCGAGACTGATACCGTCGCCTGAAACATCCACTTTTGTATCCAGTCCGTTTTCAAACCTCAACAGTAACGATTCAAGCCCCGAATCCTGAAAAATCTTTTTCAGTTCGCCGTTTTGCAAATCCACGAACTCTTCATTTCCATATAAAATATTTTCCCTGACAGTTCCGCTAAACAAAAAAGGATCCTGTAAAATAAAGCCGATTTTTTTTACACGCTCTTCGGGGGAATACGAACGGATATCGCGGCCATCGAGTAAAACAATTCCCTTAACAGGGTCGTACAAACGGGCAATCAGCGAGGCCGATGTAGTTTTTCCTCCCCCCGTTGGCCCAACAAATGCATAAGTTTTCCCTTTTCTCAAAGTGAAATTAATTTCGTGCAAAACCCCATTTCCATTCGGATACGAGAAGGAGACGTTTTTAAAAGTGACAACAGAATCTGGCTCAACCTGAAAATTATTATCATTTTCAACCAACGGCAAATTACTTTCCAGTTGCAGTATTTTCCTGATTCTGTCCCAGGCGGCAAGCGCAACCTGAAAACTAGCCCACAACGAAGCCAACTGCCGCAACGGGTTATAAAAACTGTTTACATACGCTATAAAGCTGATTAAAAGCCCCAGCGTAAACTGGCCGATTGAAATAAAATAAATTCCGAAAGCCAGCACAATCAACAACCCGATATTGGAGAAAAAAGTATAAACCGGTAAAAACATGTTGTTGGCAATCCCTGCTTTTACCGAGGTCGCATAGTTGTCGCGGTTAACCACATCGAACCGCTTCCTGAAATAGTCGCGCCGGTTGAAAGCCACCACAACTTTAAAATTATTCAGGCTCTCCTGAACTTCAGAACTTAGGTTGCCAACGCTTTTCAGGTTCACCTTATTTTTCTTTTTTACCCACGGCGACACAATTTTTGTAAAAGCCCAAAGCAGCAAAGCCGGTGAAAGCGCAGCCGCCCCCAACTCGAAATGAATTGACAGTAAAAATATACCTGAGCCAATCATGATTAAAATAACCCGGATAAACTGCATGAGCGATTGTGAAAAAAACTGGTTGACTTTGTCGGTATCGTTGTTGATCCTCGAAATCAGGTCGCCGGCTTTGTTCTGGTTAAAAAAGTCGAAAGGCAATTCCTGGAGTTTGTTAAAAACAGAATTTCGCAACGTGTATAACATTCGCTGCCCCACATTGCCCATTAATTTGGTTTGCAAATATCCCGCACCCAGCGCCACAATGAACATAACCAGCAGTATCCCGCTGTAAACCAGCGCCCCGTGGAATTGGTTGGTTTGTATGTAATTATCGACAGTATGCCCGATAATGATTGGTCCGGCAAGGTTCAGAAGGGCTGTAATTACCATGGCAATAAAAGCAATGAGCAGAATTTTTTTCTCCTCCACCATGTGAGCCACCAGGCTCTTTACCGATTTGAAGCCCGGATTTTTCTTTTTCTTTTCTTCGGGTTCTATGCTAAGATTGTAGTTCATAATGGCTCGTGCTTTTTTGTGACTCATAAATCTGAACATATTCCGGACAGGTGGAACGCAAAGTTTCATGCTTGCCTGAAGCAATCAACTCTCCTTCCATCAGCAATATAATCTGGTCGAAATCTTTTACCGGGCTAATTTTCTGGGTAACTGAAATCACTGTCAGTCCAGGATAATTGATCCTCACATTTTGCAGAATTTTAAGTTCCGTTTGCGGATCGACACGGGCAGTAAAGTCATCGAGCAGCAGTATTTTAGGGTTCAGCGCCAGAGCCCGGGCCAGCATAATGCGCTGCTTTTGCCCTCCCGAAAGGCTTGTCCCCCTTTCCGAAACAAGGGTATCGAGTTTGTTTGGCAGCGAATCGATAAACTCTTTCAATTCGGCTGTATCAATTGCTTTTTGCAACGATTCGTCGGTAACCGTGTCGTTGAACGCTATATTTTCGCGGAGGCTCATGTTAAACATCACACTGTCCTGGAATACAAATCCAATCTGGCTGTGAAAAGTCTCCTTTTTATAGTCATCAATTTTTATCCCGTCAAATTCCACAAAGCCTTCATCGGGTTTCACCAATCCGGTAAGCAGGTAAAGCAACTGGGTTTTCCCGGCTGCCGTTGGCCCGATAATGGCTGTCCGTGAACCGGGTTCTATTAAAAACGAAAGTTCCTTCAAGGCAGGTTTGCCATCATACAAAACCGAAATATTTTTCAATTCTGTTTTCCCTTGCAAAGGGCTTTCAATGGTTCCGGTATCTGCGGTTTCGGGAGCCTTTAAAACCTGGTCAATCCTTGCATACGAAGCGGTGGCCTGCGCAATTATACTGCTCATAAAACCTATAATAATGATTGGGAAAATCAGTATGGTAACATAACTGTTGAAAGCGGCAAAATCACCGAGCGATAACCTCTCTGAAATTACAAAATGACCACCCAACGCGAGGATTACCAAAGTTGCAAGATTGGCCACAAAGGTGATTACCGGGATCAGCGTGGCAAACAGGGCAACAATCGAAATACCTATATCCCTCGATTCAGCGCTGGCATCCAGAAATTTGCGGTATTCAAGTTGTTGCGAATTGATTACCCTGATAATGGCCGACCCCAGAATACTTTCGTTGATTACCTTGTTCAGCCAATCAACAACTTCACGGCTCCTTTCAAATAAAACCTTTACTTTTTTTAAAATCAGGTAAAAAGTAATCCCAACCAAAGGAATTATCATCAGCACCGGAATTGCAAGTTTCCAGTTGATTATCAGCAAAAGTACCGAGGTGCCGATAATCATAAATGCCGAAGAAACGATAGAAGTAACCGCCTGAGAAACAAACATTTTCACCGAATCCATGTCGGAGGTAAGGTTAGTAAGCAGTTTCGACGGATTGGCATTTTGGATAAAGGAATAACTTTGGCGCGATATTTTATCACAAAGATTTTTCCGAAGATCAAAACCCACTCGTTCAGATGCGTAAGTTTGGACAATCATTTGCAGATACGAAAAGATAAAAATGATGATTGAAGCAACAATAAACTGAAGTAAAATGGATTTTACATTGTAATTGCCGGCTGTGAAAGTGTCGATTCCAATTGAAATGATTTTGGGGATAACAAGGTTGGCGGCATTGCCCAGCAGTGCAAAAACAATAAGTAAAACAACCATTCCACGGTAGGGCTTTAACAACCCGAAAATATTGGGTTTGTCTTTTTTTACTGTGTTGCTTTCCTTTCCCCTTCTTGCCATTCTGCCCTGTTTAAAACTATTTTGTTTGCAAAGAAAACCAAAAACAGGGTTATTAACAAAAAAATTACTCCATCCGAACAATTCGGGGATGAAAAACCCCCAGTATTTCCACCAAATCTTTCTGGTGTTTCATTACTTCGCTGATGTCTTTATAAGCCAGCGGCGATTCGTCGGTGCCGCCGCCAATCAGTTCAACGCCCTGTTCAAGCAGATATTTTTTCATCTGGCTATCGGTAAAAGTCTGTTTGGCCTGGTTACGCGACATTAAACGTCCGGCGCCATGCGCTGCCGACTGCATCGAATCGTTGTTTCCTTTACCTGTAACTATAAATGCAGGCGATGCCATTGTACCCGGAATAATTCCAATATCGCCAATTCCGGCCGGGGTTGCACCTTTCCTGTGAATGATAATTTCTTCGCCATCAGCCAGTTTCTCTCTCCAGGCAAAATTGTGGTGGTTTTCAATTATTGTTACCGGTTTTTCGCCAAAGGCTTTGGCCAGCCGCTGATGAATAATCCAGTGATTGGCATGAGAATAATCGCCAGCTAACTGCATGGCCATCCAGTACTCCTGCCCTTCTTCCGAATCGAGGTCGAGCCAGGCCAGCCGCGCTGATTCGCCCGATAATTCAAGTTTATCCTTGGCTAATTGCGTGTAGTGTTTACATACCTCGGAGCCAAAATTACGCGAACCGGAGTGGCTCAAAACAGCAAAATACTGACCGGGCTGAAGATTTATAAGGGCTGAATATTCAGAGATTTCAACAAAACCTACATCCACAAAATGGTTGCCGTGGCCCGAAGATCCCAACTGTTCAGCAAACTTTTTCTGCAGGGTTTTCAGAAACTTTATTTCACTGAACTCTCTTCGCTCCAGAATTTCGTGATCCTGCACATCCCTGAATTCGGCCAAACCAAACCGTGTTTCGTTCATCAGGATATTTTTGATGCGGTCACGTTCGCCATCAATTTTTTTATGCGACAACGGAAAAACCGATAAGCACATGCGGCAACCGATGTCCATTCCAACGCCGAATGGTATTACGGCATTATATGTTGCAAGTACACCGCCAATGGGCAAACCATAACCTACATGCGCATCGGGCATCAGCGCCCCTTTTACCGAGATGGGCAGTTTCATGGCGGTTTCCATTTGGTGCAGGGTTTCTGTATCAATATTTTCTGCGCCGTAAACTTTAAATTCAAGCGCAGATTTATTGAGTACAGTTTTCTTTTGTTTTTTTTGAAAGGGCTTTTCAGTGAGCATTTTGGCCAGTTCGCCAAAAACCGGTTCGTTCAGATAGTTCTCAGGATGAAGATTAACTTTCTCCAGCAACTCCAAAACTTCCAGTTTATCCGACCTCTTGCAATGCTTGTTCACGAGATTAAGGGCAAGCGCAATTGCCCGGTCGTTTGTGTAACCGGTTTGTTTTAACTCCTTGCCGCGTATTTTAAATTTTTTCATTGTCCAAAGTTCAAAATCATAAAAAACCATTACTTTTAACATGAACCATCAAAACCAGTTATTATGAAAACGAAATTATTCATTATTCTGTTACTGTTTTCCTGTCAGTTATTATTTGCCCAAAACAATCAGCCCAAAACACCCGAAGACGTTGTTAACCTTATTAAAAAGAATGTTACCTGCGGTTGGGCAGTTCAAACCGTTGACAATTTTAAAGCCGGCGACCCAAAAACACCGTTGAAAGGTATCGCAACCTGCATGTTTGCCAATATGGAAACTTTGAAAGAGGCCGTTAAACAAGGGTGCAATTTTATCATCACGCACGAACCGGTTTTTTACAATCATTCGGATGAAACCGCTTCTTTTACAAATGATGCTGTGTTTCAGGAAAAAATGAAATTTATTAAAGAAAACAACCTCGTCATTTTCCGTTTCCACGACCACATTCACCGTACTGAACCCGATGGGATTTCGGTTGGGATGCTTAACAAACTTGAACTCGAAAAGTATGCTGTGGATGGTTCTCAAACTTTTTTTACAGTCCCCGAAACCACGGTGGGTAAATATTCAAAAAAACTTAAAAAGAAATTTGGTCTGCAAACCATCCGCGTTATTGGCAACCCTGAAATGAAATTTACCAAACTGGCTTTTATGGCTGGTGCCCCGGGTGGACAACGACACATTGAAATGCTAAGAAACCCTGATGTTGAAGTAATTGTTGCCGGTGAAGCGCCCGAGTGGGAAACCTATTTGTACACCAACGACGCCGTTGCTTTAGGGAAAAACAAGGCCGTTATCTTCCTGGGCCACATCAAGTCGGAAGAGGCCGGAATGGAATATTGCGCCCAATGGCTTGGGGCTTTTATTTCGGGAGTTCCCATCCGTTTTATTGAAAACAAAGCCAATTTTGTCACCTTTAAAATTTTTTAAATGACTGGATCGGTCTGGTTAATAACTGTATTGATTATTTCAGTTTTGTTTATCATTTTTGGAACTACAAAACTGAAAATTCACCCGTTTATTGTTTTGCTGCTTGCATCCTATCTTGCGGGCGCACTGGCCGGACTGCCCATCGAAAAAATTGCCGTTACCATTACCACCGGTTTTGGGAACATTATGGCAAGCATCGGGATTGTGATAGTTTTGGGGACCATTATCGGAATTATCCTCGAAAAATCGAATGCAGCCATCAAACTTGCCGAACTGGTTTTAAAACTGGTTGGGAAACGTTTTCCGGGCCTGGCCATGTCGATTATCGGATACATTGTTTCAATTCCTGTTTTTTGCGATTCGGCTTTTGTAATTCTGTCTTCGCTGAAAAAATCGCTGGTGCAGAAAACCGGCAAATCGTCGGTGGCGCTTTCCATTGCGCTGGCCTCCGGTTTGTACGCCACGCATACTTTTGTCCCACCAACGCCGGGACCAATTGCAGCCGCCGGAAACCTCGGTTTGGAAAACCAGATGGGGCTTGTTATACTTTTTGGTTTGATGGTGGCCGCATTTGCCATGTTCACCGGCTATTTGTGGGCATCATATATTGGGAAAAAATATACAAACAACGCGAACGAAATCTTTGAATCAGCAGAACTGCAAAACGAAATTCAATTGCCTTCTGCAACAAAATCGTTAATGCCCATTTTAGTACCTGTTTTTCTGATTGCCCTGCGCTCGGTTGCTACCTATCCGACCGAACCGTTTGGAAATGGAACTTTTTTTCTGTTTTTTAGTTTTTGCGGGCAACCCGTTAATGCACTTTTAATTGGATTTTTGCTTTCGATGTGGCTTTTTCCAAAATTCAACAAGGAAACCCTCACCGGCTGGATTGGCGACGGGATTTCGGCGGCAGCTCCAATCCTGCTGATTACCGGAGCCGGCGGCGCCTTCGGTACCATTCTAAAAGAGGCACAAATTGGCGACACATTGGGGAATTTACTGGCCGGATATCAACTCGGAATTTTTCTTCCGTTTATAATTGCCGCTGCTTTTAAAACCGCCCAGGGATCAACAACCGTGGCGCTGGTTGCAACTTCGGCTATTGTTGCACCGCTGCTTTCTGTCATAGGGTTAGATTCGCTGATGGGGAAAGTGCTGGCAGTAATGGCAACCGGCGCGGGCGCAATGGCAATCTCGCACGCCAACGACAGCTATTTTTGGGTGGTAACCCAATTCTCGGGAATGGATGTAAAAACCGGTTTAAAAACCCACTCTACCGGAACTCTTATTCAGGGTAGTTCGGCCATAGTTTTTATTTATTTCCTCCACTTGATTTTTAAATAACAAAAAATTCAACTTTTAATTCTGAAAAAATGAGCAAATCAATTCTAATTAGTCTGGCAGCAATATTCCTGACGACGTTAATCCAAACAAAAGAACAGGTACAAACGGTATTTGAATCAAACCAAAAAAGGGAACAGGGCAAGGAAAAATCCATTCGCTTGTTTAACGGGCATAATCTTGATGGTTGGTACACTTTTTTACAAAACAGGGGAAAAAATAATGACCCCAAAAAGGTTTTTACTGTGACTAACGGAATGATTAGGATATCGGGTGAAGAATGGGGCTGCATTACCACCAATGAAGAATTTGAAAATTACCGCATTGTGGCAGAATTTAAGTGGGGCGACAAAACCTTCGAACCAAGACTGGACAGGGCCAGGGACAGCGGTTTGCTATTGCACTCAAAGGGCGAAGACGGCAGTTCTCAGGGAATATGGATACATTCAATCGAATGTCAGATTATTGAGGGCGGCACCGGCGACTTTATTGTTGTGGGCGACGAAAGCGAAAATTTTAGTATAACCTGCACTGTGGCCCCTGAAAAACAGGGCAACTCCTTTATTTTTAAACCGAGCGGGCAAAAAGAGACAATCAATTCGGGCCGGATTAACTGGATTAAACGCGACCCAGAATGGAAAGACATACTCGGGTTCAGGGGAAAACATGATTTGGAAAAACCCGTTGGCCAATGGAATACGTTGGAATGCATTGTTGATGGAGGCCGGTTTTCAATTTTGCTTAATGGTGTTTTAGTAAATGAGGCCACAAATGTTAAACCTCAAAAAGGACGGATACAGATACAATCAGAGGCTGCCGAAATATTTTTCAGGCGGGTTGAATTAACAACCCTTTCAAAAAAATAAATTTGAAAAACCACTTTCTCGTTAACAGTCAAATGCTGCCTGCTTACTGCTGCCAGCTTCAAACAACCTCCCCTGCCAGGTTTCCCTTTCGGCCAGCCGTTTTTCAACTTTGGCCACAAATTCAAAATTTTTCAATCCCCACTGAGGGGCGACAACCATTTCAGACGGAGCTTCGCTTACAAACCGTTCAACAATAATTGCAGGGTTCAGCAATTCGAGGTAATCAATTACCAATTCAGTATATTCTTCAACCGAAAAAACATGAAACTGCCCCGGATTTTCTTTGAACTGTTTTTCCATCACCGTTTTGCGGTGTATTTGCATCTGGTGCAGCTTCAGGTTTTTAACCGGCAATTTCGAAATAACCCCCGCTTGTTCCAGCCAGTCGGTGAGGGTTTCGCCGGGCAACCCTAAAATCAGGTGGGCACAGTTATTAATTCCACGCCGGGCAGTTTCTTCCAGCGCCCAAACCGAATCGGAAAAATTGTGTCCACGGTTGATAAGTTGTAAAGTTTTATCAAGGTGCGATTCCAACCCGAATTCAACCATCACATAAACTTTTTTGCTGAGTTCGGCCAGATAGTCAAGCATTTCTACGGTAACCGAATCGGGGCGGGTTGAAATTACCAAACCTGCAATTTTTGGATGTTTCAACGCCTCTTCGTACAGCCGTTTTAAATCATCAAGAGGTGCGTAAGTATTGGTATAAGCCTGAAAATAGGCCAGGAATTTCATTGCTGAATATTTTTTTGCAAAAAATTCAATCCCTTCCTTTACCTGGACAGTTATGCTGTTATCGAGGTTACAATAGGTGGGTTTGAAAGTGATGTTGTTACAATAAGTGCAACCGCCTTTTCCCTTCGTCCCGTCGCGGTTTGGGCAGGTAAATCCGGCATCGACCGACACTTTTTGAACCCTTTCTGAAAAATGGTTCCTGAAATAGGTCGAAAAATCGTTATATCGTTTTTTATGCCCCCAGGCAAAATTCCGCTGCCCCATTTTATTTATTTTGAGGTGTCAAAAGTACGTAAAATTCAATCATTCAGGCAAATCACTATCTGCTGTTGAAAAAATATTGAAAACTTTGATTATTATGACTGGTTTATGTGCTTGCAATTAAGATAAGATTTCTATTTTTAGTAACATT
The DNA here is from genome assembly GCA_947085485.1 of uncultured Prolixibacteraceae bacterium. GTDB lineage: Bacteria > Bacteroidota > Bacteroidia > Bacteroidales > Prolixibacteraceae > Draconibacterium. The sequence goes on along the minus strand of CAMTWS010000170.1, from coordinate 10,095 downwards.
ATAAAAATACAATTCATGTTTTCAGCAAAAGACAAAAAACAGATTGAAAGCCGTGGCAGTGAACTTCATACCGTGCTCAGCCAAATCGAAAATTTTAAAACCGGATTTCCGTACCTGCAGATTATTGACGCTGCCACCGTTGGCAACGGCATAATTCGTTTAAACGAAAACGAACTGGAGAAAGCGGTAAAATTATACGAGGAAAGAACCCTGCACGGAATCAGGCCATTGAAATTTATCCCGGCATCGGGAGCGGCAAGCCGCATGTTTAAGGACTTGTACGAAGCGCTTGAGATGTTTGGCAAGTCAGCCACTGCCGACGAAGTTTTGAGTTCAAACAAAGGGGCAAACCAATATATTAACGGGTTCGAAAAGTTTGCTTTTACAACAGAACTGAAATCAATTATTGAAAAAGATGGAATTGAATTGAATGAAAAAAATAAAATTGACTACCTGTTGAGCGAAAAAGGATTGAATTACGGGGCGCTGCCAAAAGGACTTTTAAAATTTCATAAATATGAAGACTGCGAACGAACCCCTTTCGAAGAACATTTGGCTGAAGGCGCGGCTTACGCAAAAGATAACAAAGGAAATGTGCGTTTGCTTTTTACAGTTTCGCCCGAGCATCAGCCCGGATTTGAGAAATTACTGAACAACATTAAAGAATTATACGAAAATGAACTTGAGGTAACCTTCGAAATCACTTTTAGCCAGCAAAAACCTTCGACCGATACCATTGCCGTTGATTTGAAGAATGAACCTTTTCGCGAACCCGATGGAAGTTTACTGTTCAGACCGGCAGGGCACGGAGCGCTGATTGAAAACCTGAACGATTTACATGCAGATATTATTTTCATAAAAAATATCGACAATGTAGTTCCCGACCGGTTAAAAAAACCAACCATCGATTACAAAAAAGCACTGGCTGGCGTTCTGTTAAAGCATCAGGAAAAACTTTTCTTTTACCAGAAAGAGTTAAACGAAAAACACCCTGTTGCGCTCGACAGCGCTTTTTTGGCTGCTGCATCCGGTTTTCTGGAAAATACATTAAACACGAAACCTGAATCAAACCAGTACTATACTGAAAAAGAGGAGTTGTACTACTATTTAAAAGAAAAATACAACCGCCCGCTGCGTGTTTGCGGAATGGTGAAAAATGAAGGAGAGCCTGGCGGGGGCCCGTTTTGGGCCAGAAACAGCGATGGCACGGTCTCGCTGCAGGTGGTTGAAAGTTCACAAATCGATCCGGCCAGTGTTCAGCAACAGAACATGGCAAAACATGCAACCCATTTTAATCCGGTCGATTTGGTTTGTGCAGTAAAAAACTACAAAGGCGAAAAATATAACCTTACCGAATTTACCGACCCGGCAACCGGTTTTATTTCAAAAAAATCGAAAGATGGAAAAGAGCTGAAAGCACAGGAATTACCGGGCTTGTGGAATGGCGTCATGAGCAACTGGAATACCCTTTTCGTTGAAGTTCCCATTGAAACTTTCAACCCGGTAAAAACAGTAAATGATTTATTGCGCGAACAACACCTCGGCTAATGTTTTTATTATGTCAGTTGAATTGCTAATTTTGCTGCCTGAATTTTGCGTTTATGATGGAAGAAAGAGATAATAACTGGGACGAAGATATTATTGAAGCGGTGAACCGTTTTAAACGATCTCTCATTTCGGGAAGGACAAAGTATTTCGATGTTTCCGAGTTTGAAGGCATTGTTGAACAATTGCTTGACGAAGGAGATTTGCAGGGTTCGGAAATTGCCGCTGAACAAGGCATCAAAATTCATCCAAATGCAGTTCCGCTCCAGCTTAAATATGCCCAAATATTAATCAACAAAGGCCTGTACGAAAAATCGCTGAAATACCTTAAAACAGCGGAAAAAGCAGATTCGAACAACCCCGATGTTCACCTGCTGAAAGGCTCGGCACAAATGGTAATGGGCAAAGAAACAGAGGCGCTTTTTTCGTTCAGGAAAGCAGTAAAATATGCCGGTTCCGAAATCGATGATATCCTCTATCAAATCGGCTCTACTTATGTTCAGGTTGGCAATATTCCAAAAGCCATTTATTACTTCGAAAAAACAGTAAAAGCAAATCCATACAACGACCTGGCTTTGTACGATTTGGGGTTTTTCCACGACCAGGAAAACAACCTGGCCAAAAGCATTGAATTCTATAACAAATATCTCGATATCGACCCGTTTAACCAATATGTGTGGTTTAATCTCGGTACGGTTTACAACAAGACCGAAAATCACGATAAAGCCATTGAAGCCTACGAATATGCCTACGCATTGAGCAGCGAGTTTCACATGGCGCTTTTTAACATCGGGAATGCACTTGCCAACGCAGGAAAATACAGTGAGGCTATTGAAAAATACAAAGAATTCCTTGAAATTGAACCCAAAAACGATGAAGCATTTTGTTATATCGGTGAATGTTTTTTAAATATTGAAGACTACACCAAGTCGCAGTATTATTACAATCAAGCCATTGAAATAAATAAGGACAACGATACTGCATGGTTCGGGATTGGGCTTATTTTATGGATTGGGCAAAACTTTGAAGCAAGTATAAAATTTATCAAAAAGGCAATAAAAATCGATAAATTAAATTCGGAATACTGGCTCACTTTGGGAAAGATCAATAAAGACATCAACAAAAAGGCAGACGCAATTTCAGCTTTAAAAAAGGCCGCGGGGATTGAACCTGAAAACAATGAAATATGGTTTACCTTTACTGATGTTTATCTCAAATTTCATGACCCTCACAATGCTGTTCGAATTTTAAAGAAAGGTATTGAAAGTAATCCCGATGTGATTTTAAAATACAGGATGGCAGCCTTGTTATTCGAACTAAAAAAGAAGGAAGATGCGTTTCAGCAACTGGCGCTGGCATTGATGCAGGATTCGGATCAGGTTGAATTTTTGTTTGAGTTGGACCCAAAATTGCGCAAGAACAATAAAATCAAAAAAATGGTGGCCGATTTTAAATCTGTTATTCTTAAATAAAAGAATTTAATGCACAGAACAGCAAAAGACTACTCGGTTATTACTTTAAAAGGTATAGCAATGGGGGCTGCCGATGTTATCCCGGGCGTTTCGGGTGGGACAATCGCTTTTATCAGCGGCATATACGAGGAATTGATCAATTCCATAAAATCGATAAACCTGAATTCATTTAAACTGTTATTGACCGGGAAAATTGCCGAATTCTGGAAAGAAATAAATGGCGCTTTTCTGTTGAGTTTAGTAACAGGTATTGCAATTAGCATAATTTCGCTTGCAAAAGGATTAAAATATCTGCTCGACCACTACCCTATTTTGGTTTGGTCTTTCTTTTTTGGTTTGGTGGTTGCTTCAAGCATTTATGTGGCCAGAACCATAACCAAATGGGATTTGGGAACAATTGCAACCGGAATTGCAGGAATAGTTATCGCTTATTTTATTACAGTAATTACCCCTGTGGAAGCCAACACAACATACTGGTTTATTTTTCTTTCGGGTGCAATTGCAATTTGTGCCATGATTCTGCCCGGCATCTCGGGCAGTTTTATTCTGGTTCTTTTGGGCATGTATAAATTTATTCTCGAAGCAGTTGGAAACTTCCAGTTCGACATCATACTCACTTTTTTGGCAGGTGCGGCAATCGGCATTATTTCGTTCTCGAATGTGTTATCGTGGCTGCTCAAAAAATACCATAATCTTACCATTTCACTGTTAGCCGGATTTATGATTGGTTCGCTGAACAAAGTTTGGCCATGGAAAGAAGTTGTTGAAACTTTTACCGATCGTCATGGCGAAATAAAACCGTTGCTCGAAGAAAATATCCTTCCCGGAACTTATGAACAAATCACAGGAAATCAATCTTTTATTGTTGGGGCAATTGCTCTTGCAGCATTTGGGTTCGCACTTATTTTTGTTATTGAAAACATAGCAAACCGATTAAAAAAATGAAAAATTACGGATTAATCGGATTTCCGCTGACCCATTCGTTTTCAAAACGATATTTTACCGAAAAATTTGAGACAGAAAAAATCGATTCAACATACGATAATTTCGAAATCGGTGATATCAGTAAATTCCCCGAAATAATTCAATCCAACCCCGGACTTATTGGATTGAATGTGACTATTCCCTACAAAGAACTGGTAATTCCTTTTCTGAATGAATTAAACGGTTCGGCCAAAGAAATTGGAGCTGTAAATACCATAAAAATCAAACGGACAGAATCGGGCGTATTTTTGAAGGGATTTAACACCGATACATTTGGATTTGAAACTTCGCTGAAACCACTGCTGAAAGAACACCATAAAAAAGCGCTGATCCTGGGGACCGGCGGCGCTTCGAAAGCCTTAAAATATGTTTTGGCTAAATTGGGGGTTGAGTTTATTTCGGCATCGATTGAGGAATTGAAAGAAAACGAAATCCGATACGAAGAAATTGATGAAAAATTGATGAGCGATCGGCTTTTAATCATCAATGCAACACCGCTTGGCACCTACCCAAAGACTGATGCTTTTCCAAATATTCCGTACCAGTTTATAAGCGAAAAACACTTGTTGTTCGATTTGGTTTATAATCCCGAAGTTACCCGGTTTATGGCCAAAGGGTTGCAAAAAGGGGCAACTGTAAAAAACGGCTACGAAATGCTGCTGAACCAGGCCATCAAATCATACGAAATCTGGAATAACGAAAATACACTTTAACCAATTGTCGATTTAGAATTTCAATGGAAAAGAAGAAAATCCTGTTTGTTTGCCTGGGAAATATATGCCGATCGCCCAGTGCAGAAGCAGTATTTACGGGAATTGTCGAAAACCGGGGACTGGCAAATTACTTTGAAATAGATTCCGCCGGGACATCGGGATGGCATGCCGGTGGATCTGCTGACAAACGGATGCAATCGCACGCCATTAAACGCGGCTACAACCTAACCAGCATATCGCGCAAATTCAATCCCGACAGGGATTTCGATAATTTTGACTTGATAATTGGAATGGATGATGAAAATATTAAGAGTTTGAAAAGTAAGACCAGAAATGCGGTCGACATGAAAAAAATCCACAAAATGACAGACTTCAGAAAAGAGTGGGATTACGATGAAATTCCCGACCCCTATTATGGAGGCGAAGAAGGATTTGAACTTGTATTGGATTTATTGGAAGATTCGTGCGGGGGGCTGCTGGAAAAGTTGATCTATTCAAAATGATAGAGAAAAGTTGTCAATGCTTCATAAGCCGGTTTTTTCTGTCCTTCAATATCAACCACAATTTTTACCTGTACTTTGGCAATGCCGCGTAAATTTTTAATCTCGTGCAACGAAACTGTTGCCCTTATTTTGTCGTTCACCAAAACCGGCTGCTGAAAACGCAAATTCTCAATACCGTAATTCACAATCATCTTCACATTCCGCACATCGACAACGTTAAACCACATATAGGTCAACATTGAAACTGTGAGATATCCGTGCGCAATCGTACTTTTAAACGGCGATTCAGTTGCAGCCCGCTCCGGATCGGTATGTATCCACTGGAAATCGAGTGTTGCATCGGCAAACTTGTTAATCTGTTCCTGGGTAATTGTAATATAATCCGAAACGCCAATCACCTGACCCAGCAGCGCTTCAAATTCTGCATAATTATTGATTATTCTTCTTGCCATAATTTCCATTTTATAGTCCGAAAATAAGATTATTAATCAGTGTATTTTTTATTTCACTAAAAACAATTTGATTTCTTTCAGGGAATTTCAGATTGGCGTTGAATTTTAAGACCGTATGTTCCATTTTTAAATTCAGCAGATAATTCAATTACATTTTTTTACACCTTTGCAACCTCAATATGATTAGTACAGGGAATATTATAAAAAGCACAACCTTTCTGGCCATTCTGACGTGCTGGTTATGGTCAACAGCTTTTGCTACCGTAAAAATTGGGCTGCAGTACAATTCACCTTTTCAATTTGGAGGTTTGCGGTTTATTATTGCGGGCCTAATGCTGTTTATCTATTTCGGTAAGCCAAAAACGATTATCAGGGAATTCAAAGCCAACTGGAAATTTATCCTTTTACTTTCGGTTGTTCAGTTTTCGGCGCAATATGCTTTTTTTTACAAAGGTATGAACCTGGTTCCGGGTGCGTTAGGAGCAATGATTGTTGGTTCGTCGCCAATATTTATTGCAGTTATAGCTCATTTTTCGATGCATAACGACAAAATGACCCCGTTAAAAACAGCCAGCATTATTATCGGGCTTATTGGAATTGCCATTATTACCCTTGGCCGGACAAAAGTGGAAATCAAAAATGAACTGGAGATACTGGGAATCGGATTTCTTTTCGCCAACAATATTTTATCGGGGTACTCAAACGTAATGGTTTCGAAATACCAAACCGGGAGAACACCAATGGTTTTAAGTTCAACCTCTTTATTTCTTGGCGGGGTGATGCTTTTTGCTGTTGCAATTCCGGTTGAAGGAATAAATTGGGGGCCTTTTCCTCCGGCTTATTATTTCTCGCTGGCCTGGCTGGGTTTTTTATCGGCGGCGGCTTTTGCCATTTGGTACACTTTGCTGCAACGGCCGGGTGTAAAAGTTTCAATTTTAAATACCTGGAAATTCCTCATCCCTGTTTCGGGAGCTGCTTTAAGCTGGATTTTAATAACGGAAGAAAAACCAGATTGGATTTCGATTTCAGGAATGGCAGTAATTACCGTTTCACTGATAGTGTTGAATTACGCGAATAGCAAAGCAAACATAAAAAAACCAGCCTCCTGAGAAGAAAACCGGTTTTTCCAATTCACTTTTTTTTGTGATTATTCCAAAACCAACAATTCAATTTTCCTGAAATCGGTGTTGTGGCTTTCGGCCTGCAACGAAATTGTGCCTTTCGTAATTATTTTATTTCCGTATAATGCCAGCAATTTTTCGTACGAAGCATCGCGCGGATCGAGCTGTGGCTGATTGTAATTCATCACTTCTTCCCCATTGACAAAATGCCTGAAAACCTCCCCGCCATGAACTTCAACTTCAACAGTAACCCACTGGTCGCCGTGGTAAGTTTTCGATTTTGAATTGGTGCAATGCTGCTCAATTAACACGCTGTCCATTACAACATTGGTTCCCGGGGTACAAAGGTTCATGGTCGAACGCTCATCGGTTCCGTTCCCGCCAAGTAACTGTACTTCTATTGAAACCGGGAAATCCTGATCAAGTTCCATTGTTTCGGCAGGCTGCCCGTGCAACATCAAACCATTGTTGCGAAATGCCCATGCAGGTCCGCCTTGCACCTGTTCGTCAACAAAACGGTATTCAACCCGCAACCTGTAATGCGAAAATTCGCCTTTGTAAAAAATATGGCCAAATATATTCCCAAATTCTTTCCAGTCATCATAGCGTACACGCAACATCCCGTCTTCAACCCTGAAAGTGTTGAGGTAATTATCGCCAAGTATGTGCCCTTTAAATTTAATTTGCCAGTCGTTTAAATCTTTCCCGTTAAACAACTGAATCCAGTTTTCCTGAGCCGATTTTTCAACAACAGCTTCGGTTTTTGGTTTCGAATTGCACGCTGAAAGCATGATGACGAAAGCCAGTAAAATAGTTTGAGTTAAAAAATGAAGTTTCCGCATTTTGATTAATTTTTAAATTTTTATTGATTTAGATTCAGTGAAGTAAAAGTAAAAGAAAAACCCGGAATTCCTTGCCGAAAAGCGCGAATTGCATTCGCACCTTTTAAAACCGGAGATTAAAACCCGATAAATATCGGGTCGCCGCACACGGGAGTCGGACTTTCCCAAGTCCAGCAAGAATTCAGGAGTTGGAAACTCCCGGTCACTTTCAATAAATCGAAAGTCTCATTTTAAATTTCGTAGTATCTGATAATTGCTTATTTTTGCAGAGTTATTAAGTTTTAATTTGCGCTCAGATGCTTATTAACTTAGAATATACAAAAAAATGAAAACTGGATTACATCCTATAATAAGTTACAAATGAAACAATTGACAATAAATATCAACGACAATAAATTTCAAACCTTTCTGGAGTTTATTAAAACATTGGATTACGTGGAAGTGCCTGAAGCTGAAAAAAAATATTTGGATGAATTGCAAAACAGCTTAAACCAGGTTAAACTGATGCAGGAAGGTAAAATGGAAAAACAATTGGCCAAAGACTTTTTAAATGAACTTTAGTGTTTACACCACTCCCGACTTTAAAAAGTTATACATCAAACTTTATAAAAAGTATCCTTCATTAAAAAGTGATTTACAAGAATTAATTGAGATTCTATCAGTTAATCCAAAAATAGGTATTTACCTTGGTCACGGAGTTTATAAAATCAGATTGGCTATTTCGTCAAAAGGAAAGGGCAAATCAGCAGGAGCAAGAATAATTACATATCTGATTGAAAGAAATAACGAAGTGTACCTGGTCTATATTTATGATAAAAGCCAACTTGAAAATATTACCAAAGAGCAAATATTTAATTTGATAGAAAAAGCAGGTCTGTTATAATTGGAAATAAGGATAATGCAGTTTCTGCACTTCATTAAAAACGGCGCTAACGGCAATTACAAATCGCCACACCCGATTTGCTACCCCATGTAAACCAGTATTCATATTTACAATTGGTATAATTTGAAAACATACTTTACATTTTTACTTCTTCATCGTGTATTTCAGCAATGAATCGGGGATAAGTTTGTTGTTTAAACAGGCATAATTATTCATTCTTATAAAATTATCGAGTTCATTTTTCAATTTTGCTTGTTTGTCGCTTTCTTTAACCGGTTCAACATTCATGTTTTCATTAATTTTATAAACAGTATTGGCTGCAAGAAAGTCTTCCGAGCTGATTAAATCCAGGATTTCGTTTTTGTTCCTCATTAATGGGTATGAATATTGACTGCGAAAAGAGATGGAATTGTCGAGGCCATGCCCTATCCAGGCTGCCACCGTAGGGCGTGTAATATATTTTTTGCCGTCCATAAGTGCAACTAACGAGGGAGTTACATCGAAGTGAGTCACAATTGACGAAAATTTTTCAGTTTTTTTCAACATTGGGGAATAGATTACCAACGGGACATGAAACCTGTCGATTTGAGTGCTTATCGGTATTTCAGGCATCCGGTGATCGCCTGTAATAATAAAAATGGTATTTGAAAACGAGGGGAGTTTTTTCATTTCAGAAAAGAAATTCTGTATCGATTCTTCAAAATAAATAATTGATGCGAATTGTTTGCCATAGTTATTATTGAATTTCCGCGTTTTATCGTCCAGTTTTAACATCTTCATCCTTTCCCCGAATTTTCTTATGTACCCATCCTGATTTGGAATATTAAAAGGGTCGTGCATGGCAACTGTAAGAATTACATCTAAACGGGGCTGATCCTGGTTTTCTTTTGCATCCTCAATATATCTTTTAAAAATATCCATATCGCCATATCCCCACGAAAACCCATTTTCGGTTGGCGGTAATGTTGAATATGCACTGCCAAATTTACGGCGGTCGATAATCTGGTCAACGCCCTGGCGCTCCATAAATACATCCATATTGTCAAATTCAGCCTCGCCTCCATATATAAAAGTACTGCTGTAATTTGCCTGTTTTTTCAATAACCCGATTAAACTGATATGATCGGGCATTTTATCGCCCAATTCGGCAAAACCGTGTTCGCCAAACGGAACTGAAGCCAGCAACGAGGGCAAAACCTGGAAAGTCCTTCCGGAAGTGCTTAGGCAATTTTGCCAGTAAAGGCTTTTTTGCACCAGCGAATCGAGAAAAGGCGTAAAACTCCCCAAATAAGCATCCTGTCCGCTATACGCCCGGCCAAGGCTTTCAACAATTATAAACACGATATTTGGCGGAGTTTCGCCAAGTTCAAAATATTCACCTAAAACATCGGGGGTAGTTTCGTTATGCAGAAATGGATAATTTGGATCGATAAAGGTAAACGGATTTGTGCCCGATGAAGCCTTAACTGCTTTAAAGGTGTATGTTTGATTGTTTATTTTTCCTTTGTACAAATAATGGTTGAGGATACTTTGCACAAAAAAGTTTAGCTTATTGCTTGCGGCAAACATGCTAAATTCAT